>NZ_CP150248.1:2975000-3255000 GCF_037975285.1 Ornithinibacillus sp. FSL M8-0202 | reverse complement strand
CCTTTCGTCTATGAACCTTATCACCCATAGACTGACTCCCAAGATAAAGTATCTGGCATTCGGAGTTTGACTGAATTCGGTAACCCGATGAGGGCCCCTAGTCCAATCAGTGCTCTACCTCCAGTACTCAACTCTTGAGGCTAGCCCTAAAGCTATTTCGGAGAGAACCAGCTATCTCCGTGTTCGATTGGCATTTCACCCCTACCCACACCTCATCCCCGCATTTTTCAACATACGTGGGTTCGGGCCTCCAGTCAGTGTTACCTGACCTTCACCCTGGACATGGGTAGATCACACGGTTTCGGGTCTACGACCGCATACTAATTCGCCCTATTCAGACTCGCTTTCGCTACGGCTCCGTGTCTTCCACTTAACCTCGCATACAATCGTAACTCGCCGGTCCATTCTACAAAAGGTACGCCGTCACACATTAACGTGCTCCGACTACTTGTAGGCACACGGTTTCAGGTTCTATTTCACTCCCCTTCCGGGGTGCTTTTCACCTTTCCCTCACGGTACTGGTTCACTATCGGTCACTAGGTAGTATTTAGCCTTGGGAGATGGTCCTCCCGGATTCCGACGGAATTTCACGTGTTCCGCCGTACTCAGGATACACTCCAGAGAGAATTCCTTTTCGATTACAGGGCTGTTACCTTCTGCGGCTTACCTTTCCAGGTATCTTCATCTAAGGAATTCCTTTGTAACTCCTGACATGGAGTGTCCTACAACCCCAAAAAGCAAGCTTTTTGGTTTGGGCTGTTTCCGTTTCGCTCGCCGCTACTCAGGAAATCGCATTTGCTTTCTCTTCCTCCGGGTAATGAGATGTTTCAGTTCCCCGGGTCTGCCTTCCATACCCTATGTATTCAGATATGGATACTGTTCCATTACGAACAGTGGGTTCCCCCATTCGGAAATCCTCGGATCGAAGTCTACTTACGACTCCCCGAGGCATATCGGTGTTAGTCCCGTCCTTCATCGGCTCCTAGTGCCAAGGCATCCACCGTGCGCCCTTATTCACTTAACTAATTATGAATAAGCGTTTCACTATATTAATAGCCTTGCTTTAAAGTTTGATGTCGTTGTTACTCTTATTTAGTTTTCAAGGTACACTTCCACAGGATGTGGTGGCTTCTGTGTTCGTCACAGGACGTGACGGGTTTTAACAGAAGTTCCTTGCTTTTTGAGGGTTTACTCCCTCAAAACTGAACCAAACAACCAGTATTCCGTTATATTCCTTAGAAAGGAGGTGATCCAGCCGCACCTTCCGATACGGCTACCTTGTTACGACTTCACCCCAATCATTGGTCCCACCTTAGGCGGCTGGCTCCAAAAGGTTACCTCACCGACTTCGGGTGTTACCAACTCTCGTGGTGTGACGGGCGGTGTGTACAAGGCCCGGGAACGTATTCACCGCGGCATGCTGATCCGCGATTACTAGCGATTCCGGCTTCATGCAGGCGAGTTGCAGCCTGCAATCCGAACTGAGAATGGTTTTATGGGATTTGCTCGACCTCGCGGTTTTGCTGCCCTTTGTACCATCCATTGTAGCACGTGTGTAGCCCAGGTCATAAGGGGCATGATGATTTGACGTCATCCCCACCTTCCTCCGGTTTGTCACCGGCAGTCTCCTTAGAGTGCCCAACTAAATGCTGGCAACTAAGAATAAGGGTTGCGCTCGTTGCGGGACTTAACCCAACATCTCACGACACGAGCTGACGACAACCATGCACCACCTGTCACTCTGTCCCCGAAGGGAAAGCCCTATCTCTAGGGTGGTCAGAGGATGTCAAGACCTGGTAAGGTTCTTCGCGTTGCTTCGAATTAAACCACATGCTCCACCGCTTGTGCGGGCCCCCGTCAATTCTTTTGAGTTTCAGCCTTGCGGCCGTACTCCCCAGGCGGAGTGCTTAATGCGTTAACTTCAGCACTAAGGGGCGGAAACCCCCTAACACCTAGCACTCATCGTTTACGGCGTGGACTACCAGGGTATCTAATCCTGTTCGCTCCCCACGCTTTCGCGCCTCAGCGTCAGTTACAGACCAGAGAGTCGCCTTCGCCACTGGTGTTCCTCCACATCTCTACGCATTTCACCGCTACACGTGGAATTCCACTCTCCTCTTCTGCACTCAAGTCCTCCAGTTTCCAATGACCCTCCACGGTTAAGCCGTGGGCTTTCACATCAGACTTAAAGGACCGCCTGCGCGCGCTTTACGCCCAATAATTCCGGACAACGCTTGCCCCCTACGTATTACCGCGGCTGCTGGCACGTAGTTAGCCGGGGCTTTCTGGTTAGGTACCGTCAAGGTACAATCAGTTACTATTGTACTTGTTCTTCCCTAACAACAGAGTTTTACAATCCGAAAACCTTCATCACTCACGCGGCGTTGCTCCGTCAGACTTTCGTCCATTGCGGAAGATTCCCTACTGCTGCCTCCCGTAGGAGTCTGGGCCGTGTCTCAGTCCCAGTGTGGCCGATCACCCTCTCAGGTCGGCTACGCATCGTCGCCTTGGTGAGCCGTTACCTCACCAACTAGCTAATGCGCCGCGGGCCCATCTGTAAGTGACAGCTTGCGCCGCCTTTCATCTTCAAACCATGTGGTTCGAAGTGTTATCCGGTATTAGCTCACGTTTCCGCGAGTTATCCCAGTCTTACAGGCAGGTTGCCCACGTGTTACTCACCCGTCCGCCGCTAGATCCATTAACGTCACCCCGAAGGGATCAGTTAATTTCACTCGCTCGACTTGCATGTATTAGGCACGCCGCCAGCGTTCGTCCTGAGCCAAGATCAAACTCTCCAAAAAAGTTTGTCTATGATTGACACCAATCAATCATAGGTAATTCTTAGCAAAGAAGCTGCTAGCTTCTGTAATTCTTTAATAGAAAAAACAGGGTGTGTTTCTTCTTAATTTACTGGTTGTTTTGTTCAGTTTTCAAGGAGCAAAATCTTTACGTCATCTCTTAGCGACAACTTTTATATCATATCACGCTATCAAGATTATGTCAACTAGTTTTTTAAAAACCTTAATGACTTCATCTAAGCGGTAAGTAATACTATATCACCGTCGTCATATTATGTCAACTAGTTTTTAAAACTTTAATGACTTCATCTAAACGGTAAGTAACACTATATCACCAGCATCAGATTATGTCAACTAGTTTTTTAATATTTCTTCCATGTTTATATCATTAAAAGACATGACATTATTTCCAAACAGTAAATTACATATTACACCCCTTTGGAATACTAGTCAATATTAAATCGAAGAATTACATTACCATATTTTAGTAATATGGAATAACCAAATTTATTATATTCAACTACGCCCCATTAAGTTCCATCGTATAGCATTTGACTATTTTACAAACGCTATCCTTACCTACCAAATAAAATGATGAAGGAGTGACCCATGAAAAAGTTAGCCTACCCACTATTAGTATTCATAATTTTGTTCATCTTGGGAGCTTATTCCATAAATGCAGCAGAATATGATACTAAATCAGAACTCCACGTGATTAAGACTTATGAAGAAGATGTGACAGGTAATGGTTTAAAGGAAGTAATCGAATTAAAGGGGATTTTATTTTCACCTGATTCGAATTATTACCGAGATATTGTAGCAGTTATTACATCAAGCGAGAATCATGTTTGGGAAATCCCGTACATGGGAGGGTATAATCCAACACTTAAGTTTATTGATTTAAACCATGACAAGGTAAATGATATCTATTTTCAAAGTTCCACCGGAGGAAGTGGTGGATTGTACCAGTACCATCTGCATACCTTAATTCATAACAAACTAACAGAATTACCACTACCAGAACAACCTTTTGTAAAAGGAGGATTCCTCGATAGCTTTAAAGTAGAGATAACCATTTCACCTAACACGAAACCAACTATTGTAAATGTACAGGATAGAAAAGAAGAGTATATACGCCTAGGCATCTATAGTGAAGAAGGAAAAGTTATAAAGAAAACTTCTGCAGTGGTTGATCCAATAGCTTTTTTTGAGCCTAAATTTATTAGTAAAAGCAAAGGCTATGGATTAAAGAGTTATCAACAAGTAAGTGGCGCAAATCGTGCTGACCAGTTAGGAACTGTCGAGTCATTGTGGTACTACGATAGAGATAAATGGATTTTGCTTCAAACAAAATGGATGCCAAGTAATTAATAGATACAAAAAAGGCTCCTAATAGAGAATATCCTGTTAGGAGCCTTTCACATTAATTTGCTACTATATTAACTAATTTTCCTGGTACTACAACCACTTTTCTAATTGTCTTTCCAGCAATCCATTCTTGAATTCCTTCATCTTCTAAAGCCAGTTTCTCTAGTTCATCTTTAGAGATATCTTTAGCCACTTGAAGTTTCGCACGAACTTTACCCATGACTTGAACAACAATTTCCACTTCATCTTCAACCAATTTAGATTCATCATAAGTTGGCCAAGCTTCATAACTAATTGTTCCTTCATGACCTAGGCGACTCCAAAGCTCTTCGGCAAGGTGAGGTGCTACTGGAGATAGTAGTTTGACAAATCCTTCTACATATTCTTTAGGAAGCTTCTCAGATTTATATCCCTCATTAATAAATACCATCATTTGAGAAATACCAGTATTGAAATGTAGATTCTCAAAATCTTCGGTAACCTTTTTCACTGTTTCATGGTATACCTTTTCTAGTTCTGAACCAGCACCGTCAACGATTTTACTAGAAAGACCGCCATTATCATCAATAAATAGACGCCATACACGATCTAGGAAACGACGCGCTCCATCAAGTCCATTTGTAGACCATGCGACTGAGGCTTCTAGCGGTCCCATGAACATTTCATAAAGGCGAAGGGTATCTGCGCCATGAGATGAAATAATATCATCTGGATTTACTACATTCCCTTTTGATTTACTCATTTTCTCATTACCTTCACCAAGAATCATCCCTTGGTTGAAGAGCTTCATAAATGGTTCTTTAGTTGGAACGACACCGATATCGTATAGGAATTTATGCCAAAAACGTGCATATAGTAAGTGAAGTACCGCATGCTCTGCCCCACCGATATAAATATCCACTGGCAGCCATTTTTTCAATAGTTCTGGATCTGCTAGTTTTTCACTATTATTCGGATCAATGTAGCGTAGGAAATACCAGCAGCTCCCAGCCCATTGTGGCATTGTATTTGTCTCACGACGACCTTTTTTACCTGTCACAGGGTCTACCACATTCACCCAGTCACTATTAGCAAGTGGCGATTCCCCAGTTCCGGATGGTTTTATTTCCGTCATAACTGGAAGCTCTAGAGGCAATTCCTCTTCTGGAACGGTAGTCATTGTTCCATCTTCCCAATGAATAACTGGAATTGGTTCACCCCAATAACGTTGTCTAGAGAATAACCAATCACGAAGGCGGTATGTTACTTTCTTTTCCCCTACCCCCTTCTCTTCAAGCCATTCAATCATGTTAGAAATTGCTTCTTCTTTATTTAGATCATTTAGAAAATCTGAGTTTACGTGCTTTCCATCTCCTGTATAGGCTTCCTTCGAAATATCCCCACCTGCTACTACCTCTCTTATCGGTAACTTAAATTTAGTAGCAAATTCGTAATCTCGTTCATCATGTGCAGGAACAGCCATGATTGCACCAGTACCATAGGACATTAGCACATAATCTGCGATCCAAATTGGCATTTTCTCTTGATTCACAGGATTAATAGCATATGCACCGCTAAATACACCTGTTTTATCCTTAGCTAAATCTGTTCTTTCAAGGTCCGACTTCGTTTGAACGTTCGCCAAATATTGTTGAACTGCTTGTTCTTGATCAGGAGAAGTAATTTTCGATACTAACGGGTGTTCTGGTGCAAGAACAGCATAGGTTGCGCCAAACAACGTATCAGGTCTTGTAGTAAACACTGTAAATGTCTCGTCATGTCCTTCTATATGAAACGTAACTTCTGCACCTTCCGATCGACCAATCCAATTACGCTGCATGTCTTTAATGCTTTCTGGCCAATCCACCTCATCTAAATCTTCTAGAAGTCTATCGGCATATGCTGTAATTTTCAACATCCATTGTTTCATTGGCTTACGAATTACGGGGTGTCCACCACGTTCACTTTTCCCATCAATAACCTCTTCATTAGCAAGAACGGTCCCAAGAGCCGGACACCAATTCACTGCTACTTCATCGATATAAGCCAGACCTTTTTCATAAAGTTTTGTAAAGATCCATTGCGTCCACTTGTAATAATTTGGGTCTGTTGTACTAATTTCTCGATCCCAATCATAAGAGAAACCAAGTTCTTGAATCTGTCTTTTGAAGGTATTGATATTCTGTTGTGTAAATTCTGCTGGGCTATTACCGGTATCTAATGCATATTGTTCAGCAGGAAGCCCAAATGCATCCCACCCCATTGGATGAAGAACCTCATAGCCTTGCATACGCTTCATTCGAGAAATAATGTCTGTAGCAGTGTATCCTTCTGGGTGTCCAACATGAAGTCCAGCTCCAGATGGATATGGGAACATGTCTAATGCATAAAATTTCTTTTTGTCTGTTTTCGTGTTCGTCTTAAAGGTTTTGTTCTCTAGCCAATATTTCTGCCATTTCTTTTCAATTTCATGATGATGAAAACTCATTACTTTTCCTCCTTTTATTGTGGGCTTTCGTATATTCTTCAGTTACAATCTTAGAAAATGCAAATATAACATCATCTAATAAACCGAATAAATAAAAAAAGCCCCTCATCCCTATAAAGGGACGAGAAGCTGTATTTCCCGCGGTACCACCCAAATTAACGAATTCATTCGTTCACTCGTATCCTTAACGCGGATTAACGGCAGGAACTACTTCGGTTCACTCCTGCAGCATTAAAGGCGAGTTCGCAACTTCTCAGGGACAATTCACACCAACCATTGTCTCTCTTAGCCTGAGTACCATTACTACTACTCCTTCGCATCGCATTTCCATATTTACATAGAATTTTAATGAATACTATTAGCTTTGTCAAGATATTCCTTTTTTATTATAGTAATAGGTGAACTATTACAAACTAATTACATGGCATATAAGTTTTTAAAATTATTTTTACATGCTATTCTAAACACAGACTCAATTTATGCATAAGGGGACCCGAGGATGAAAAGCATTTTAAACTACTCACATCATTTATTAGAAGAAATCATTTCTCCTGGAGAGACCGTTATTGATGCAACATGTGGTAACGGAAATGATACATTATTTTTAAGTAAGCTAGTAGGAGACACCGGAGAAGTTATTGCCTTAGATATTCAAGAACAAGCTATTGATAATACCGATCGATTATTAATGGAGCACAACTGTGCCAACGTATCACTTGTATTAGACAGTCATGAGAATATTGGTGATTACTTATTTCATGACATTGAAATAGGTGGTGCTATCTTTAACTTAGGCTACTTACCGAAAAGTGATAAGTCTATCATTACAAAAGGAGAGTCCACCGTAAAAGCTATTGATACCATTTTAAAATACCTTAAGAAAAATGGTCGAATTATTTTAGTCGTATACTATGGACATGAAGGCGGGCAAGAAGAAAAAAACACGATTCTAAAGCATGTCATTTCCCTGGATCAAAAACAATATAGTGTACTGCAATATGGATTTATTAATCAAAAGAATAATCCGCCATTTATCATAGCAATACAAAAAAAATAGTCAAGGAGGGGTTTTTAGTGATTCATCATTATCAAAACATCGCACCTAAGATTCATCCGACCGTTTTTATTGCAAAGGACGCAGTAGTAATTGGAGATGTAACAATTGAAGAAGAAACTAGTATTTGGTTTAAAACTGTTATCCGAGGAGACGTTGCTCCAACTAGAATAGGTAAACGAGTTAGTATTCAAGATTTATCTATGCTACATCAAAGTCCTAATAATCCTCTTATCATTGAAGATGATGTTACTGTAGGACACCAAGTTACCCTTCATTCATCCATAATACGAAAAAATGCTTTAATCGGTATGGGATCGATTATCTTAGACGGGGCAGAAATTGGGGAACATGCTTTTGTTGGTGCGGGAAGTCTAGTTCCACCTGGCAAAAAAATTCCACCTCATACATTAGTTATGGGACGCCCTGCTAAAGTAGTTCGCGAACTAACGGACACGGATTATCAAGAGATGGAACGAGTTCGCAAATCCTATGTTGAAAAAGGACATTATTATAAGTATCATACTGATTTAGGGCTTGATTTTTCCTAATAGCAAAGGCTTAGAACACTGGGTTCTAAGCCTTTTAAATACATTATTTAACTTGTGCTAATAACGCGTCTACTTTATCGGTTTTTTCCCAAGGAAATTCTACATCTGTTCTACCGAAATGACCATATGCTGCAGTTTGCTTATAGATAGGTCTTTGTAGATCTAGCATGCGGATAATTCCAGCCGGACGTAAATCAAATATATTGCGAACAGCATTAACTAATACCTCTTCGCTTACTACTCCGGTACCAAACGTATTAATGGAAATGGAAACCGGTTCTGCAACACCGATTGCATATGCAAGCTGAACTTCACATGAATCAGCTAATTTAGCAGCTACAATATTTTTCGCAACATAACGAGCGGCATAAGCAGCTGAACGGTCTACTTTTGTAGGATCCTTCCCACTAAAAGCACCCCCACCATGACGTGCATAGCCACCATACGTATCGACAATTATTTTTCTACCAGTTAAACCTGCATCCCCTTGTGGACCTCCAATAACGAATCTTCCAGTCGGGTTAATAAAGTATTTCGTTTCATCATCTAATAATTCTGCAGGTACTACTGGCTTAATGACGTGCTCGATCAAGTCTTTTTCAATCTGTTCTAATGTAACGCTTTGTGAATGCTGTGTAGAAATGACAATCGTATCAACTCTTACCGGTTGATCCTTTTCATCGTATTCAACGGTTACTTGAGTTTTTCCATCTGGACGAAGATAAGCGAGCGTATTGTCTTTTCTAACATCACTTAGCCGTTTAGAAAGTTGATGCGCTAGAGAAATTGGTAACGGCATTAATTCTTTTGTTTCGTTACATGCAAAACCAAACATCAATCCTTGGTCCCCTGCTCCGATTGCATCAATTTCACTTTCTGTCATTTTTCCAAGACGTGCTTCTAACGCTTGGTTTACCCCGCTTGCGATATCTGGTGATTGCTCATCAATAGCAGTTAGAACTGCACAAGTATCAGCATCAAATCCATATTTCGCACGAGTGTAACCGATATCTTTAACGGTTTGTCTAACAACCTGTGGGATATCAACATAGGTTGATGTGGTAATCTCTCCAGCAACTAGTACTAATCCTGTTGTTACGGTCGTTTCACACGCAACCCTAGCTAGCGGGTCCTTTTTTAAAATTTCATCTAAAATTGCATCGGAAATTTGGTCACATATTTTATCTGGATGACCTTCTGTTACTGACTCAGAAGTAAATAATCGACGATTCTTAGCCATTTGGCTAAATCCTCCCTCTATTTCTTTGTTACGGAACTCAAATATCTATCAGATAGTATATCCTTAATCAATAAAAAAAGCCTTTCCTTCTTACATGAGGAAAGGGTTTACTAGCCTTTCGCTCTTATTGTTCAAGGAATTTTCCTTGCTTCAGGTTAGCACCTTTTCACAAATGTGATGGTTGCCGGGTTTCATCGGGTCTGTCCCTCCACCAACTCTGAATAAGAGAGTATCCGCTCTATTGTAGATTAACTGAAGCTATTGTCCTATGTCAACTGTATAATACACTGTCACGTAATTTTAATAAAATAATACAATAAAAACAATAAATAGTATGGACTATTAATTTAAATGTGTTATACTAATAATTAATTTCAGGAAATAAATGTATTGAATCTCATAAATAAAGGTAGGTAATTTTAATGAATACAGTAATGAAAACCTCATTATTGGAAGAACTTCTGTCCCAGCAAACTACAAAGAAAAACTTATCTGTTGCTAGATTAGTTGAAAAAGTCCTTTCACGAAATGAAGGGGTCTTATCAAATACAGGAGCTGTACTCGCTACTACTGGTAAATATACTGGCCGTTCCCCAGAGGATAAGTTCATTGTAAAGGATTCCATATCCGAAAGTAAAGTAGACTGGGGTACTGTAAATCAACCTATTGAAGAAAAAGTATTTGAATCCTTATATGCAAAAGTTATGGAGCACCTAAAGCAAAAAGATGAAGTATTTGTATTTGATGGATTTGCTGGAGCTGATCACAACTATCAATTACCAATTCAAGTAATCAACGAATTTGCTTGGCATAATTTATTTGCGAAACAATTATTCATTCGTCCAACAGAGGAGCAATTAGCAAATCATCAAGCAGAATTTACTGTAATTTCTGCTCCAACCTTTAAGGCTGATCCGAGTGTTGATGGTACTAACTCAGAAGCGTTTATCATGGTGTCGTTCAAGCACAAAGTTATCTTAATCGGTGGAACAGAGTATGCAGGTGAAATCAAAAAGTCCATCTTCTCTATCATGAACTTTTTATTACCAGAGCAAAACATTTTATCTATGCATTGCTCAGCAAACGTAGGTAATGAGGGGGATGTTGCTTTATTCTTCGGTTTATCTGGAACTGGAAAAACAACATTATCAGCTGATCCTTACCGGAAGCTAATCGGTGATGATGAACATGCCTGGAGTTCTAGTGGTGTATTTAATATAGAAGGTGGCTGTTATGCAAAGTGTATCAACCTATCGGAAGAAAAGGAACCACAAATATACAACGCCATTAAGTTTGGTTCTGTATTAGAGAATGTAGTGTTAGATGAAGAAACACGTATCCCTAATTTCGATAATACTTCCTTAACAGAAAATACTAGAGCTGCCTATCCATTAGAACATATAGATAATATAGTAAATCCAAGCATTGCAGGACATCCGAATACGATTGTATTCCTAACTGCTGATGCATCTGGTACGCTACCACCTATTAGTAAACTAACAAAAGAACAAGCAATGTATCATTTCTTAAGTGGATATACTAGTAAACTAGCTGGAACAGAACGTGGTGTAACAGAACCACAAGCAACATTTTCAGCTTGCTTTGGAGCACCTTTCCTTCCATTATCGCCTGCAACTTATGCAACGATGCTAGGTGAAAAAATTGATTTATATAATACAAATGTATTCCTAATTAATACTGGATGGACTGGTGGATCTTATGGTGTAGGAAATCGAATTAAGCTCTCATACACTCGTGCAATGGTTCATGCTGCATTAGAAGGAGAACTAAATAACGTCGAAACAATTAAAGATGAAATATTTGGCTTGGAAATCCCTGCTCATGTTGCTGGTGTTCCTGATGAATTACTTATTCCAAGAAATACATGGGAAGACAAACAAGCATATGACGAAACAGCAAGAAATCTAGCTAAGAAGTTCCATGATAATTTCAAAAAATTTACTCATGTTAGCCCAGAAATTGCTGCAGCAGGACCTAATTTTAAATAACACTATCTTGTCCTCATCCCAAGAGGGTTTATATACTAATTCTTATACAGGCAGAAAGGATGTTACCTTTCCTATTTGCCTAACGTAAAACCGACCTTACTTTTAGAGGTCGGTTTTTTCTACTTATGTTGGTGATTCCACCCACTCCCGGGCGAGAGGTTCTTCGATTCGCGAGCTGCTCACTCAGAACGCGCGGGGACTTCTTTTTCGCGCGACTCTTTCTTCATTTCGCGCGGGACTTCTTATTTTTCGCGCGAGGTTCCTTCTGTCGCGCGATTTCTTCTTATTGTCGCGCGATTTTTCCTCCGGGTCGCGCGATTTTCCTCTTCTGCCGCGCGATTTTTCCTCCGGGTCGCGCGATTTCTCCCCTTTCTCGCGCGAAGCTTACTTCTGTCGCGCGATTTTCCTCTTCTGCCGCGCGATTTTCCTGCCGGGTCGCGCGATTTCTCCTCTTTCTCGCGCGAAACTTTCTCTTGCCGCTCGCGAGCTCTCCCTAATCGCGCGAAGTCTACTCCGACGACCGTGCGCGAGAACCTCTCCTCTCGCGTCCCCCCTGCAAGACATATTAAAACTAGGCATTCACACATTTTTCATTTAAAGCATACTATGTGGTTGAAGTACTCCACTTGAGAACGACTATTCAAACTTTATTACAAATCGGGAAGATATACTTTCCTTTTTGCAAAAAAAATTTTCGAAATGGAAAGGGTCGTAAAGAATGAGAAAAATGAAGATTATTGGGGTTATATTATGTTTTACACTTCTTTTCCTTTCTGCTTGTGTTTCTAGCGAAAATACTACTATTAAATTAGGAGAGGTTACCCGTTCACTGTTCTATGCACCTCAATATGTAGCAATTGAGAAAGGATTTTTTGAAGAGGAAGGATTAGATGTAGAGCTTCAAACACTTTGGGGTGGAGATAAAACGATGACAGGCTTATTATCAGATGGAATTGATGTTGCATTAGTCGGATCAGAAACATCTATCTATGTTTATGCGCAGGATTCCAATGATTTCGCAGTCAACTTTGCTCAGCTTACTCAAACAGATGGGACATTCTTAGTAGCAAAAGAAGCACATTCTGATTTTAAATGGGAAGATTTAAAGGGTTCTAATTTTCTTGGACAACGTAAAGGTGGAATGCCGCAGATGGTCGGCGAATTTGTACTAAAGCAGCATGGAATAGATCCACATAACGATTTAAGCTTACATCAAAATATTGATTTTGCGAATATTCCAGGTGCGTTCCTATCGGGAGACTATGAATATGTACAGCTATTTGAACCAACTGCCAGTGTAATGGAAAAAGAAGGAAATGGCCATGTCATCGCATCCTTTGGTGAAGAATCGGGTCATGTACCATACACTGTTTTTATGGCTAAGCAGAGTTATTTAGTTGATAACAAAGAAAACATTGAAAAATTCACTAGAGCGATATATAAAGCACAACAATGGGTACAGGAAACAGATTCTGCAGAAATTGCTGAGACCATTCAATCCTATTTTGAAGATGTAGATTTAGATATATTAACTTCCTCGATTGAGCGCTATAAGAGCCAAGGATCGTTCGCGACAGACCCAATCTTAGATGAGGAAGAATGGAATAACTTAACGAACATCATGGAAGAGGCAGGAGAATTACCAGATGGCGAAATTTCTTATGAAGAGCTAGTAAATACAGAAATTGCAGAGGACGTCATCAATCAATAAGGAGGGAAAACATGTCCTTTCTAACCTTAGAAAATGTCACCCACCACTATTTCACAAAGAATGACTATACCAAAGCACTAGAAGATATTTCTTTTTCAGTAAAAGAGGGAGAGTTTATCTCCTTACTAGGGCCAAGTGGCTGTGGTAAATCCACCATTCTTTCTATCGTTTCGGGGATATTGAAACATACGTCTGGTAAAGTACTTTTAAATAATAAAGCCATTGATGAATCTGAATTAGCTATTGGTTATATGTTACAGCAAGATTATTTATTTCCTTGGAAAACGATTTTAGATAACGTATTAATCGGTCCGACCATTCAGCGAAGGGCGAATGAATACGTAAAGGAAAAAGCAATCGAGCTTTTACACGAGGTTGGTTTAAATAATGTGGAAAATCAATACCCCTCATCCCTTTCTGGTGGAATGAGGCAGCGTGTTGCACTCGTCAGAACATTAATTACGGATCCAAAAATTCTACTATTAGATGAACCCTTTTCAGCTCTAGATTTCCAAACGAAGCTAAAATTAGAAGACCTTGTTTACAAACTATTACACGCCTACCATAAGACAGCCATATTAGTAACCCACGATATTGGGGAAGCGATAGCGATGAGTGATCGCATAATCGTTATGAGTGCAAATCCAGGTAAAATTGCTAAAACCTTTGAAGTACCAATTGAACTTCGAAATGAAATGCCATTTTTAGTTCGTAAACACCCTAAGTACCAATCTATATTCGATAAAGTTTGGGAGGAGTTAAACAAAAATGAAACGCAAACCGTTTAACCCTTCAACAGAAAGGGGATATTACCATGTCCCATCATGAAGACCAGCAATTATTTGAAACGCATAAGCAAAAACTCCTACGAGAGAAACGTATTGTATTCATTTGGCAAGCTCTTATTTTAATTGGTTTTTTTGGCCTTTGGGAGCTTGCTAGTAGAATGAGATGGATTGACCCGTTATTATTCAGCTCACCAACAAGAGTATTCAATCTATTAGTCGAAAAACTTTCAGATGGCTCGATGATTTCACATACGTATGTCACGTTATTTGAAACGTTACTAGGCTTTATGATTGGTACAGTACTCGGTATAATACTTGCATCATTGTTATGGTCATCTACCCGATTTTCAAAAATTATGGATCCTTATTTAGTAATTTTAAATGCCATGCCTAAAGTCGCCTTAGGGCCCATCATTATTGTCGCTTTAGGGCCAGGTTATGTATCGATTATTGCCATGGGAGCTATCATTTCCGTTATTATTACAACGATTGTTGTCTACACCGGATTTAGAGAAGTTGATCCAAACTATGAGAAAGTACTAAAAAGCTTCGGTGCAACCCGTTGGCAATGCTTTAAATCAGCTGTATTTCCAGCAAATCTTCCCGTCATGATTTCAACGTTAAAAGTAAATGTTGGGCTATCCTGGGTCGGGGTTATCGTAGGAGAGTTTCTTGTTTCCAAAGAGGGATTAGGCTATTTGATTGTATATGGCTTCCAAGTCTTTGACTTTACTTTAGTCATGGCAGCATTAATTCTAATTGCTATCTTTGCGGCAATCATGTATAAGGTCGTTGAAAGAATGGAACGTTGGTTGATTAAGCATACGACATAGTAGAAATTAACGTAACTCTATAGGAATGACTACTTGAACTAAACATCTCCCATCCGATGGCTGGTGAGACTCCTCGCTAATTAAAGGAGGTCTCACCGAAGCTATCTCTAATAAGCGTACATATATTTTCTCGGTTAAAATGTCCGATTAACCAGGAGCTAATCTATTTACATAACCTTTCTACCGGATCTCGAGTTACCTAGACTATTATAGTTTACGTACAATAGTCTTGAACTATCTGTAATAACCTACTCGAATCTTCTGTCGGTACAAATTCTGCTAATCTCGCTCCCGCTATAATCGGGGCCCATTCTAATATATCGTTCTTGTTGATGCCGCTTTTTTCAGTATAAAGATTTAAATATTCCTCAGCAATTTCTGGGTAATGCTGTGAATACAGTAGATAGGTACGGTAGACATCCGCACGAACATCACCAACACTAGCATCCACCCAATCTATAATTGCAATATGATGACCTGTCTGGATAAGATTAAAAACATGTAAATCGCCGTGACACAATCTATTTTCATAAGACATTTGATTCATTTTTTCGATAAGACATGCTTTTTGCTTTTTATTTAACATCTCAGCAGCTTCAATTTGACGCGTTAATTTTAACGTCATTAGCTCTATGGAGTCTGTTTTAACCGAATGAATCTTCCGTTGTATATCAACTGCGATATTTAAATAATCTCTAGCATCATGCATATTAGCTAACATCAGCTCCCCTAATGTAGAGCCATGTACATACTCCATTATAATGGCTGGGCTCCCCTCGAATGAAGTAACTTCTATCACCTTAGGTACTGGTAAGCCACTAGAATAGGCGACTTCTTGCTTAGCCGCTTCATATTTCGCTTCACTTTCCGGTAAGTACGCATGAAAGACTTTAACTATTTGATTATTGCGTACATAAATCGTAGCGGTATTACCTTCTGCAATCTTGGTAAGCTGTTCGATTTTCCTCACTCCTCTAATATCTCTCTTTTATAGGAAACAATACGGTCGAGCTAATCATGTTGTGACTCAAACTCCGAGCTATGTCCAATTCAATAAGATCATGTTTTGAACAGCATAATAGTACGTCCTGATTTCGCATCGGATATTTTTCTGCCACCATTACTCCCGACTTCACTTAGTGATCTGCTGTCTCGCTTGTATGTACCCTTCCGTTAAACTAAAGTGATGTTGTTCATGAATTGCCAGTAAATGAACACTTTGAATAACGTTTGGATAATGTGCAACTGGATCTGGATAGCGAATGTGGCCTGCAACTGGTTCCTCTAATTCGGCTACTAAATTCTTAAATTTATTCGTCTCGTTTATAAGTAACTGTTGAATATCGAGAAGTGTGTATGTTTGATTAAGGTTTTTTGGTGGTGTTAATACATAAGGAGCTTTCATAGAACCTTTTTTCTTCTGAGTATATTCTACATAAATATTATGTATTGAAGTTTGGTAAGGGTGATGTTTACGTATTCTAGCAAGCGGTTTGGCAAGGGGGAGATAAATGGTGGAAAACCTTCTAACTAACCTCACCATTAGATATACATGATATAACGTTTCTCCAACCGACCATTTATCTGGTAACGGACGCTTCCATAATCCAAAGTTAGACTTGGAGACCGATTGATAAAAAATCACTCTTTGCTTTTCTACTAGATTAAAGTAGTTTTCTATATAAGTACTGTTCAAAAATCACACACACCTTTTCGGTTATTTTTATTATATACTACCAAAACAGGCACGGATAGTCATACTTTTCAAGCAAGAAACACCTCCTCTGCAGGAGGTGTCGTACGGCCATTAGAAATTAATTCCTAGAAATTCTCTTTAAACAATACGTTAAAACGTCATCCTTCATAATAAAACTGTATTTCTTATTTGTTTTCACTTTTTTAGGAATTTCTGATAGAAGGACAGGGCCTTCTGTTTCATAATACGTATCTTGCTCTACCAAGGTATCAACTTCAGCATAATAAACATTCTTAATCACATGCTCCGCTTTACCTGCAACATGATATTGTCCAATATACTGTAGTTGTTTAATAATTCCACCAGTCTCTTCCATTACCTCCCGATATGCCGCATCTTCAGCACTTTCTCCTTCTTCTACCTTTCCACCTGGAAATTCCAAACCTCGGTCCTTATGTTTCGTTAATAGCCATTTCCCCTTAAAACGACAAATGACCCATACATGCTTTGGTTCCTTCGAAAAGGGGTGGTCAAGAAAAGATAATCGTATCTCATTATGATAAAAATCTCGAAATGTTAACATATGTCAGCTACCTTTTACTCTTCATCATAGATGTGTTATTTTTGTGATCTTCCATTCTTGGTCTAGAAACGTAAACTCTAATTCAATACCGTATTCACCGTACAATTCGGATTGATTGTCTTGCGTAACCAAGAACGTATTCCTATCTAATTGTACCACATCGTATCCATTCTGTTTATCGAACCATGGTGATCTATGGCAGTCAATTTTTCCTCTTCTTCTTGGTCAACACCCACTGAGATGGTCTATTTTTGGTTTCTTCATCAATCTTTTCTAACCACTTCCAAAATACGACTATATGACCGAATTCACCTTTTTTATCTTACCGCCTGCATCCTGATTTGTTTAAAATTAGCATATTCACCTGGCTCTAGTAGCGCCTCTATATGCCTTTCCTGTAAACCAATTTACAGCATCTGCATTTGTCCAAGGCTTTCGCAAGGAATAACATCCTTCTCTAATTTTTCAATGATTCTATTCGTTACCAATTTGTAAACATCTAGTTTTATCATCTTTTTCACTCCTTAGAAATTTTGTCTTCTGTATGGCCATTAGTTCCCAAAAGGGAATTATTTTTCCTCTTTTGTTGGGAGTATGAACTCGTGAAGCGTGCGAACGATACCATGTAAAAGGCAAAAGGGCGAAAATACAACAAGAAAGCAGACAAAAGTCTGCTATCCGTTTATTAAATATACTGGATGTTATTATAGATTCGTTATATTTGTAATTTTTATACATTTGGGTCTTTTGGCTCATTTACTATTTATCCCAAATTATGGTAGTTTTGGTGTAACAACTAGGGCGAAACACAATAAATTATTTAGATAAAGGGGTTATTGTTTAAGAAAAGGAATTAAGAAAGAAAAGAATTATTCTGTTATACATTTTTATTATCCATAAAGGGAGGATGAGATATAAAAGTAAAACAGCCTCCGGTCATTTTTATTTAGTTGACTCCGGTGAAACTGTTGCTGAATACGGTATGGATGTAACATTTTTTTATGATACTAGTCTTAATGCTGTTGGTGTGAAAGGAAGTAATACCTGGACTCTAAGTAAAAAATCTGGTTGGAAAGTAGACGACTGGGATTATACTGATACAATTTCGAATCAATATGTGGCTCAAGTAGGTATTTTTGGTTTATCTAAGGATAATAGACATAATAATACCGCGGAAATAAGGGTATATTGTGATCATTATGGAAATATAACGTTAGACATCTTTGATAATCATATAGGTCCTTATTACTGTTGTAATGTTGGCTGGTAATAAGGACCTTTTTTATTTTTTTCATAAATATTTTTTTAAAGGCGTATATTATTTTTCCGAGCTAGGAGTGATGCAGTGATTAGGTCTTCCCTCATTTTTCTGATACTAATTTTATTATTTGGTCTTTCGGCTTGCGTCTCACAAGATAAAGATTCTTCCACAATTACTAGTCCTTCTGAAAAAACAAATAAGCAAGGAAAGGAAAATAGTGAGATAACTATTGATAATATTGAACTATCTAATGAGATATCGAGAGCTTTTGGTATCGAAAGAAAATCATATATTCTAACAGATATTGAAGACATGGAAGATAAATTGGATGAATTATATGAAGACAGTAGTCAAATTTATCAACTTATCTTAGATGCACTTTATAATAATGATAATGAATATGAAAGAGCATCTACTACAGTCATTTTAATTAATAAAAACTTGAAAGAAGTAGTTTTAGGGTTTAAAAGTAAAAATAACGAAAAAATAGGAACTTTTATACGTCTAGATGGTAACGAAGAATGGCAAACTTTTGAGATAATTGAAGACTGACATTTAATCGTAGTAATGGGTTCCAAAAGTAAGGGTGTTTAATTATTAAGTCCTTATTATGTTCATAATGCTCCCAAAATATAGTTCAAAGCTGTTTTTTACTAAACAGATTTTATCAAGGGTGCGATGCCCTAAAATAAGATACAAAAGCAAAAGAAAATAAGTAGGCAATGGTTATCATTGTCTAATAGGTGCTTTAGTTTAACAAGATAATATAAATAATACGGTTTTAAATTACAAGTTTGGTTAATAAAGGTAACTTAGTATAGAACATTTTTTTAATGTCTATTTAATGGAGTTCCAGTAACTGTAAAAAGAGTATATAACTTTATTATGATATCGATCTGGATTGAGAACGGTACTGTGCGTTAGAAACGTATTTTAGTATAGAAATATTTTTATATCTAACAGTGATATTGGAAAACAACTAAAAAGAAATCTTGATGTATCTAATGTTGTAAACGGGCACATTATTTCAGCACCCCATTTCCGAATTTGTTCAGCGAGAAATCTGAAATAATGTGCTAATTTTTCCAAGTTATTTCGGAATATGAAAAACTCTAGTCATAATAATCCAGTTTCAAACTCAAAAAGAGAACCCTAAAAAGGGTCCTCAACTTTCATGAAATGTTCTAACTCAACTCTTACTTTATAAACTTCCTTCATATGGAGTACTACTTTTATCTCTCCTCCTAAGGTGACAAACCAATCAAAGTCCTTTTCAAGCATTGCGTTAAAATACTGCCTTTGATCAACAGTTCAAAGGAATATCCTTGTTGTAACCAGTAATCCTGGTGTCCAATCCATAACCTCCATTCATGCTCTTCATGATTAAAAACAATGATTCCATCTGTCATCATATACCACTATCTTCAATTGCTAAGCGTACTACTTCTTCATTGATTTGTTCTTTCTTTAATTGAGCTCCGAATAGTAAGCTATTTATCGTTAACGTATTAATGACACGTGGCCACCCCTGAGATCTCAGGGCAATTGCCCCTAACGCGGTTTCGGTAAAGATAGGCATTTTTGCTCCTGCTAACTTCAGATGGTGTGCGATATACTTAGATATTTCTTCTTTCGCAAGAGGCTGCATCTCATATTTCATTATCAATCGCTGGGCTAAAGGGCGATGATGATTAATAGACAAACGTGTCTTTAGGTGTGGAAGTCCAGCTAAAACCAAGATAAACGGATTCGTTGAATCCATTTGAAAGTTAAAAAGAATGGCTAAATCCTGTAAAAAAGCATCTTTGGCCATATGCATCTCATCAAGTATAAATACAGGGGTAACTTTTCGTTCATTCGCCATTCGTTCAATCCCTTGTTGAATTTGACGAAATAAATCTACTTTGCGAAATGTAGGTTCTTCTCCAAGGCCATAAACTAAACCACGATAAAAGTCCATAACTCCTCCTGTTGAAAGAGGGAAATAAACAACATGATACAAAGAAGGATTAAGGGATTCTTTGAAAGAACGCAAAGTAAATGTTTTACCTGCACCTGGATCTCCGATAAGAAGGCCCATCCCTTTTGATCTTTTTAGGTAATCCAGTGCTCCAAGAGCACCTTGATAATCTGTTGATGAAAAAGCATCATCTGCACGTAAATCTTTCGAAAAGGGGGTTTGTGCCAAGGAATAAAAAGTCTTATACATCATCATTTCCCTCCATTTCTTCTGTTATGGTAAAGGGAGAACGAACTCGTTTCACGTGGGCATTGTCTTTCATAGATACAGGTACTGCCTCAGCGATTTTTTGATCATCCTCAAACACAAAAATACCCTTCTCATCAAAACGGACATCGATAGATTGTCCAATAAAACGTGGAGGCACTTCATAAAGTTGTCTGTTTAAAGTTATCGTACTATCAGCCTTGACCTTTCGATGTTCTCTCTTCAGAAAGATTGTATCTAAAATCGCTGTATTTTCTAAGAAGGTCATATTATCTAATTGTGCTTGATAAACCTCATGTGGAGTCTTTCCATCTAAAGAAGCATGGATGCCCAGGAGCTTTTCCATTGCTTTCCCAGCCTGTCGATAGGACACGCCTGTCACAGCCAGTTCCATCGCTAAATCCTGTACGACAGGACTCATCCCTTTCGCACCATCAAATGCTAAGTATTGATCCAATAAATACACATACTTTCCGGATTCTCTATCTTGGTAATAATTTCTTTCCAGTTCCACTTGTCCAAAAACGGATTCGAATTTTAATGTGCGTTTATCTTTTAAATAATATCTCTTCTTATCCCTGCCTAAAGCAATAGCTTCGTCTAATTCTATGAGTGTTTCAGCCATGACTTGAGAGAAGCTCTCCTGTAAAGCACGGTATGTAATAGTTTCTAATTCTTTCATTGTACTGTAGATATGATATCTTTTATATAGGATCCTCTTTCTGTAGTTTTTGTGTCGAAACTTAACTATACAAAAGTAGGATCCTTTTTTCATGGAAAATGCTTTTTATACTACCGCGCTCCGCTTGCTGGACCCCTTATAACTGTAAAAGTTTTGCAACTTTTACAGTTGTAAGGGGTGTATCCTCCCATAAACATTTTACTCTAACATGGTGGAGTTTCTGTTGGAACAAGATATAATGCCCCATTTTCTTCATAAAAATAGTAATCGACATATGCTTTCACAACATCCTCCGTCGTAATATGCTTAAAAGCATCTACAATAGATTCTTTATCAGGATATTCTAATACCCGATAATTCTCATCCGTTTCTTGAACAAGTGTATGCATAAACAAATCGGTCAATTGAACAATGTCATCATGCTGAATCGGATTCTGTTGACTAACTGGTACGGCTTGATTATTAGTAGTAGACACGGTTGATAGAACGAGGGCAATACCAATACTAATTCCAATAAGAATGAAATGTATTCTCATCACTATATCCTCCGACTAGATTCTATAGTATTACTATTCCCGATAATCTACTGTTACTAAACAAAGAAAGAGGAAACAGAGAGTCGGTCTCTGTTACCCAAATGAGGAAGGAAAGCAGAAAAAGGTAACTGAGAGTCGGTCTCTATGCCCTAAATGAGCAAGGAAAACAGAAAAAGGTAACTGAGAGTTGGTCTCTATGCCCTAAATGAGCAAGGAAAACAGAAAAAGGTAACAGAGAGTTGGTCTCTGTGCCCTAAATGAGCAAGGAAAGCAGAAAAATGGTAACTGTGAGTCGGCCTCTGTTACCCAAAAGTGGAAGGAGAGCGAAAAATGGTAACTGTGAGTCGGCCTCTGTTACCCAAAAGTGGAAGGAGAGCGAAAAATGGTAACTGAGAGTCAGTCTCTGTTACCCAAAAGTGGAAGGAGAGCGAAAAATGGTAACTGAGAGTCGGCCTCTGTTACCCAAAAGTGGAAGGAGAGCGAAAAATGGTAACTGAGAGTCGGCCTCTGTTACCCAAAAGTGGAAGGAGAGCGAAAAATGGTAACAGAGAATCAGTCTCTGTTACCCAACTTTGTTTACATATGTTTTTCATCCAATATTCCGATACTTTCAATATGTTGTTTTGTCGTATTATCACCAAGGTCATGTAACAATTGATATGCCTCCACCATTTCCGAATCATAGCTATCATTTGATTTATCATTATGATAAGGCATTATCGGTACATGTGCTCTCCAGAAACTATTATAGGAAGCATCATGCATATTGGCTAACTTAGCACGCAGTAAAGCAACCTCTTCATCCGTAGCATAAATCGTGAAACTATCGTTATTATGGTACTTTATTTGTGATATTTCACCACTACCTATTTCCACATAATATTTCTTTTTCTCCATTCACACCCACCTCCTGTTTTTTAATCTGTCTTAAAAGAGGAAAAGCATGTATCGAGAATAGAGATATTTTATAGTAAATCTAATAATTGATTTCGAACTAATTTATTGGAAGCATTTCGTGGTAGTCGTTCGACAAAATGAATTTCTTTCGGTAGTTTATATTTGGCTAAATGTTTTTTTGCATAGTCCAATATAGCTTCTTCACTTACTTCATCCTTGTCTGATACAACAAAGGCGATTGGTACCTGGCCCCAGTAGTCATCTGGTTTACCGGTCACTCCCACTTCTCGCACGCCATGATATGCAGACAAAACACTTTCAATTTCAGATGGATAGATATTTTCCCCTCCGGAAATAATTAAATCTTTTCTCCGATCTACTACATATAAGAAGCCTTCCTCATCTAGGTAACCTAGGTCACCTGTTGAAAGCCATCCATCTCGGAAACTCTTCTCATTTGCCTCTAGGTTATTATAGTAGCCTTTGGTTACCATTGGCCCCTTTACATAGATCTCCCCTATTTCCATAGGAATTTCTGTATCAATCCTGATTTGTGCAGGAAATAAGGCCTTTCCAGCTGAGCCAATTTTACGAAACGCATCCTTTGGACTCAATGTTACGATTTGAGATGAGGTTTCTGTCATACCAAATGACTGAAAGACTGGGATGTTTCGGTTGGTTGCTTTTTCTAATAACGGAACAGGAGCTGGTCCACCCCCTAATAGCATACAGCGAAAATGACTAGGAAATGGTTGATCGCCTTGTACCTCGATAATTCGTTGTACCATTACTGTGACCACTGAAGCTATCGTTACACCACGATGATAAATCGCGTCAAGAACTACCTGTTCATGAAACTTCTCAACCAAATATACTGGCATTCCATAAATGACACTCTTAAAGAAAATAGATAATCCACCAACATGAAAAAATGGAAGAACAGCTAGCCATTTATCTTTTTCTGATAATCCCAGATTTAATGCAGAACCGATAGCACTCCACCAGTGATTACCATACGTATGAATAACACCTTTGGGAAATCCTGTCGTTCCCGACGTATAGATGATGGTGAATGGATCATCAAGGTTAATTTCAGTAACAAGTGTAATATTTAATGGTTTTTCTCTTTCTAATGCAGTAAATCCTATTATTTGATTTGCGTTTAATTGGTTAGCCTTTTCCAATAAGTCATCTTGACTAATGACTGTGTTAATCTTGGCATCGTTTACTTGGTAATTTAGCTCTTCCTTAGTTAATCGTGTATTTAATAATACGGCAACGGCTCCTAAGTAGCTTAGGGCATGTACTAGCCGTATCATGGTTGGGTCATTATTGGATAAAATGCCTACATGGCTTCCTTTTTCAATTCCAAGATTGGCTATTTTTTTTGCTAATTCCTGACTTTGCTGCATTAATTCATAGAATGTAATCACTGAACCGTCGACCATTTCGATGGCGGGTCGATTGGGTGAAAGGGTTGCCTGTTTGGTAAGCCAGTGTGGCATAATTTCCGCCATAAAATCACCTCTTGAAAGAAGAACCTTTGCCATATCGCAAAGGTTCTTCTACTTATTCATTGCTTATTATCCATCGTTTACTTTCAACTACGCAACAGCCTCCGCTTTATTAAGGGAAACGTGGGAATTGATCGAAGTCTGGTTTTCTTTTTTCTTTGAATGCATCTCGACCTTCTTTTGCTTCATCTGTTGTATAGTAAAGTAGGGTTGCATCTCCAGCAAATTGTTGTAAACCAGCTAAGCCATCTGTAGCAGCATTGAATGATGCTTTTAAGAAGCGTAATGCTGTTGGTGATTTTTCAAGAATTTCTTCACACCACTGTAACGTCTCTTCTTCTAATTTCTCTAAAGGTACTACTTTATTTACTAATCCCATTTCATATGCTTCTTCTGCATTGTATTGGCGACATAGGTACCAAATTTCACGAGCTCGCTTTTGGCCGACCATTTCAGCCAATAAACCGGCACCATAACCAGCATCAAAGCTTCCTACTTTTGGTCCAGTTTGTCCAAATTTAGCATTATCTGCCGCAATTGTTAAATCACATACAATGTGAAGAACATGTCCACCACCAATAGCGTAACCAGCAACCATTGCGATAACAGGCTTTGGAATTGTGCGGATTAAACGCTGTAAGTCAAGAACGTTTAAGCGAGGGATTTGATCTTCTCCTACATATCCACCATGACCACGAACAGACTGGTCTCCCCCAGAACAAAATGCTAAGTCGCCTGCTCCAGTAAGAATAATGACACCTACAGATGAATCATCACGTGCATCGGCAAAGGCATCAATCATTTCATTTACCGTTAGTGGCGTAAAGGCATTACGCTTTTCTGGTCGGTTAATGGTGATTTTGGCAACACCATTATATTTTTCATAAATTATTTCTTCGTAATCACGAGCTTTTTCCCATTGTACAGCCATGATACTCCTCCTTCAAATACTATGTAATAAAGTTAAAAACCATCATGTAACGATTGAATTTTTCTTATGCAGATGTATAAGTTAGCTATTCTCTCTAATCTGCTAAAATAAACTCCTTTACTATTGTACCAAAAATAAAGGGTTCTTCCACATGAATTGCATGTCCAACATTTTTCACAATCCGCATTTCGCTATTAGGTAAGTATTCATACATCTTCTGGTTGATCCGTATAAACTTATCATCTAGCTCCCCAACTATCAATAGTACAGGTTTTGGGAAGGTAGCTAAATTCGTCCACCAGCTCGGTTGACTTCCTGTTCCCATTCCTCTTAGTGATAACGCTAACCCTTCCTTCGATTGTCCAAGTCTTTCCTGTCGAATCGCCTCTTTGACCTTAGGAGGTAGCGCTTTTTGTGATTGAAATAAAGGTATGTTTTCCCAAAAATCAACAAAAGCTCTTACATCGTCTCGCTCTATTTTCTGTGCCAGTTGCTCATCGTTCGCCTTCCGGTTGTTGCGTTCTTCTTCGGACGAAAGGCCAGGTGAGGCACTCTCTAGAATGAGTGATATTAGCTGCTCTGGATAAAACATCGAATACGATAATGCTGTTCGCCCTCCCATCGAATACCCCAATAAGTGGAATTGCTGTATACCGATTTCATTTAATAATACATGAATGTCATGACAGCACTGCTCCATTGAGGTGATGGATGGTGTAAAAGTTTGTCCATGGCCGGGTAAATCAATCACAATAATTTTAAACTGGTGCTGATACGTTTCGATAAATTGGTTCCAGGTATTTGTACTACCAGTAAATCCATGCAATAGTACAATAGCCTCCCCTTCCCCGTATACTTCATACCAATAACTTGCATCTCTTATTCGTGCTCTCACTCCATCACCGTCTTCAGAATTTCTTCCTCAATTCCACTCCACAGTTTTTTATGCCAATGGAAATTATCTGTTCTATCCGTTTTCACTTCTACAACCGATAATCCTTTTTCTTGATAGCTAGACTGTAATGCTTCTTCTAGTTCCATAGCAGTTGTAGGATTATAATAAGAACCACCATACATATCTATAGCCTTTTGAAATTCAATATGTAATGGCGTCCCAAACAATGCTTCAAAATGCTTTTCATTAGACGACTGTGGTAAAAAGGAGAAAATACCTCCACCATTATTATTTACGACTAAAATGGTTATATTGAGATGATAATGTTTAGCTGCTAATAAGCCGTTCATATCATGATAGAAGGATAGATCGCCTAATAATAAGGTGACGGGTTGTCCTGAGGCTGCTGCTCCCACTCCACTAGACACCATTCCATCGATACCATTTGCCCCTCGATTCGCTAAAAGCGTAAGTTTCTTCTTACTTGTCATTAAGAATGTATCTACATCACGAATCGCCATACTATTCCCTACGTATAAACTACTATTATCCGGGATTATCTCCACTAGCGTCTTGACTGCTTCCCCCTCGGTTAGTGATCCATCCGCTACCATTGCGATATGCTTTTTCACAATCTCATTCATCTGCTTCCATTGTGCTAACCACTCATTATCTTCCGCAATAATCGTGGGCGCTTCTTCTAGAAGATCTGTGCAGAACGAAACGGGATCCGCAAGAATAAATTCAGTTGGATTCCCTACTGGTTCTCTGTAACCTTCATGGTGTTCTACCACGTATTGATTAACATCGATATGGTCTTTTACATAAAAAAGATATGCTTTGGAAACAGGCATTGCTCCAAAACGGAGAATATAATCTGGCTTTAATGCACTCCTTATTTTCTCATTACGTAAAAATGCATCATATCCTTCGATTATATTCCTAGTAGCATGTTCACCTGTCCTCACTTGTGAAAGCGGGTCCGCTATAATTGGTAATCCAAACGATTCAGCAAGAAGAGAGACCGCTTCTGCTAATTCTTCGTTTACTTGGGGGCCACAGACGATCACCCCTTTTTTAAAGGAGGATAATTTAGCTGCAAATGGTTTCATAAAGCTGTCAGACAGCCGCTTTTGCCCCTCGTGCCATATCGTATACGGCTCCTGTAGCGGTTCACCCCAGAGATTTTCTAATGAAAAGTCAGGAATTAATGGCTCCCGGAATGGGAAATTCAAATGAACTGGACCTGCATTTCCTATTAATGCTTCGTTTACCGCTCGAGCTGCTCTTGTCCTAGCATACTGTAGCATAGAAGGAATTGCTTCCGGTAGTGCCATTTCATGGAAACTCTTTACATAATCGCCAAACAGTTTGATTTGATCAATTGCTTGTGGAGCACCAACATCCCGCAGTTCATGTGGTCTGTCAGCAGTTAATGCTAGTAATGGAACCCTGCTTTGATGTGCTTCCACTATGGCTGGAAAATAATTAGCTGCAGCTGTTCCTGATGAACAAACAAGTGCCACGGGCCGTTTTGTTTGCTTTGCTAATCCTAGTCCAAAAAAAGCCGCAGAACGTTCATCCAGTACAATCCATTCTTTAATGTCTGGGTGTTCTGCAAAGGTCATCGCAAGCGGTGTTGATCGTGATCCAGGAGAAATAACGACGTCGGTCAAACCACTTTTAGACAGCTCATCGACAAAGTTAGCTATATATCTAGTTAAGTTTTCAATATGATTCATCTATGTTATCCTCCTAGGACATTCAGCATCGGTAAAAATTTAATACTTGTTTCTTCCAATTCCGCTTCCGGATCTGACTCTTTTACTACACCACAACCCGCAAATAATGAAGCCTTGTCTCCTTTAAGAAGACCGGAACGTATAGCAACCGCAAATTCTCCATTTTGATTGCTATCCACCCAGCCAATAGGCGCTCCATACCAGCCTCGATCAAGTACCTCGTGCTCTCGAATGAACTGTAGGGCTGCTTCTCGAGGCTCTCCTCCTAAGGCAGGTGTAGGGTGTAATTTTTCAATCACATCAAAGACACTATTTCCTTCTTTAAAAATCCCTTTAACCGGTGTATATAAATGCTGTAAATTTTTTAGTTTATATAATACTGGTTTATCTGGGACCTGCATTTCCTTACAAAATTCCTGTAATGACTTTTTAATCATTTGAACGACAAAATCATGCTCTTCACGATTTTTCGGATCAAAAAGCAGCTGTTCCCCAATCGCTTGGTCCTCTTCATCTGTCTTACCTCGAGGTGCTGTTCCAGCCAAACAAGTTGACAATAACGCATCCTTCTCCACCTTCACTAATCGCTCTGGTGTGGCACCTACAAAACAGTCCCCCGCTTTTTCAAAGGCAAAGATGTAACTTGTCGGTTGCGATACAATGAGGTCCTGGATGACCTTAGTAACCTGAACAGGCTCTTTAAATTCTAGCTTTAACTCTCGAGCTAATACTACTTTATTAGCATGACCAGAGGATATAAATTCCGTACCTTTACGAACAGTCTCCTTCCACTTGGTGCGATTTACTTCTTCTTTCGAGACAAGACTTGGTTTACACAACCCATCCTCTCGATAGGACGTGAGGAACCTTTCTTGTTCAGCTAGCTGCTTTGCAATTGCTTCAGGATTATCTGCTCCATTGACACATACCGTTATAGTTAAATAAACACTCTCTTCTTTTTCCATTAATAGGAAGGTTGGAATACGCAATTCATTGGTCGCAAAGTTATCCCATAAAACGGTTCTCGGCTTTAACGGATCAAAATCCATTCCGCCGATTGCGGTAATACCTGTTCCTGGTACGTGATAAGGGTTGTTCATAATGGCCTTTTGTACCAAAGCATCCCATTTCTCCTTCAATTGATGGGAATGATTTGCTTGAATTGCATAAGCAGTCCCAATTCCGACTAGTGTAAACTTATCTAATGTACTTTTCCAGAAAGAACGATTCATATGTAAATTTGTACTCGCTTCAAAAAAATGAAGGGGATCAATATAGTTTATTCTCTTTGTGAAACTTACTAGTCTTGATTCAGAGGGAAGCAAGTCTTGTATTACTTTTCTTAAAGTAGATTCAATTGTTTCCTCTTTAACCTCTATCATTTGGTTGCCCTCCGTTAGTACGTAATAGTCCCATTTTATTCTATTCCTTTTTTTCTCGTTTCTCAAGAAATCAAGTGCCAAACGACTATATTGGTTCTGAAAGGTAGTAAATATGGATTACTTCCATATTATAATGTAACACTTTATTCAATAAGACTATTCCTTTATTATTATCCGATTAGACCACATTCACTATTTATTTCTTTTATAAGACGCTTAACTTCGTTGACACTACCTCGCTTTTTGCCTAAACTTATAGTGATATTGAAAGATAAGGGGATTACAATTATGGCAACCAACAAAGATCATATCAAGAAAGCCTTAAATGAGCGTGATGGCTTTCAGGTATGGTGGAGACTACTTAGACCTCACACATTAACAGCTTCTTTCGTACCTGTGTTTATCGGTACAATGATTGCATTAAATACAGATGGTATTCATATTCTAGTATTTCTAGCAATGTTATTAGCCTCTATCTTAATTCAGGCTGCTACGAATATGTTTAATGAGTACTATGATTATGTTCGGGGATTAGACTCCGAAGAATCAGTTGGTATTGGTGGCACTATCGTCCGTGACGGCATTCAACCAAAAACTGTACTACGCTTAGCTTTAGTATTTTATGGTATTGCACTTTTATTAGGAATTTATATTTGTATGGTATCGAGCTGGTGGATTGCTGTTGTTGGTCTTGTTTGTATGCTATTCGGCTATCTATATACAGGTGGGCCGCTACCAATTTCGACTACACCGTTTGGAGAGTTATTTTCTGGACTATTAATGGGTACCGTAATTATTGGTATCAGTTACTTCATTCAAACTGGAGAAATAAATAGTCTTGTTATTTTTATCTCTTTTCCAGTCGCTATCTTTATTGGCTGTATTATGCTAGCTAATAATATTCGTGATTTAGATGGGGATGAAAAAGGCGGACGTAAAACACTTGCCATTCTACTAGGTCGAAAGAATGCAGTGCGCTTTTTAGGATTACTATTTTTTGTTGCATTTTATTTTACCGCATATTTAATTATCGTAGGATTTTTACCTTTATGGTCACTCCTAACCTTAATCGCTGTTATACCTGCGATTAAAGTATTGAAAGGATTTAAAGGGAAAACAGAGCCTCTAGAAATGATGCCTGCTATGCAGTTAACTGCTAAGACAAATACGATATACGGGTTCTTACTAGGTTTATCTTTATTAATACATTATTTCATCTAAGAACTACTTAAAATTAAGATAAGGGGGAGAGTTCAGATGGAATTAACGAATACATTAATGGAGTCACTTGGCATTGAAACAGTGTCGATGGAGAAGGAATTAGTCGTCATGACGATGCCAGTTGATAAACGAACACATCAGCCATTAGGATTTCTTCATGGAGGGGCTAGTGTAGCACTAGCGGAATCTGCAGCAAGCTTAGGGGCGTGTTTACATGTAGACTTGGAGAAATATCATGTATTTGGTATTGAAATTAATGCCAACCATGTTAAAAGTAAGCGTGACGGAATCGTAACAGCTAAAGCAAAGCCCTTACATGTAGGTAGATCCAATATGGTATGGGAGATTAATATTGTTGATGAAGAAGATAATTTAATCTCTGTATCCAGATGTACGATAGGCGTAGTACCAAAGAAAGGCTGATCCAAGAGGATCAGCCTTTTTAGATTATGCAAATTTAGCTTGTTGTTGTTCTATCCAACGTCGCATTTTAATAAATACTGGTACAAATAATGCACCGATAATAATTCCTTTTATTACATTGAACGGTAGGATACCAATTAACACCATACCTAACTTCACAGAATGGGTCATCTCTCCCCACCCCATCATTAATCCATACACCGGTAAAAGTATGAAGTAATTAAACACACTTAAACCAATCGCCATAATAATAGTTCCTGTAATTAAGCCAGAGACAACGCTCTTTACATTTTTAAACTTATGATAAAGAATACCAATTGGGAATACGAGTAACACACCTGCTAAAAAGTTAGCTGTGACTCCTACAATTTCTCCCCCACCTATTGCCAGGTATAATACATTTTTTATCGCAACAACGATTACTCCTGCAAGCGGCGAGAAAATAAGGGATGCCATAATGGCTGGCACATCACTAAAATCAATCTTTAAATAACTTGGTAATAGCGGAAGTGGGAAGTTAAGAAAGAATAATAATAAGGACACCGCTCCAAGTAAGGATAAAATAATAAGTCTTGCTAAGTTGGATGATTGCATTGTTGTTTTTTGCATCATCAATTCCTCCTTCATCTAGTTATCGATTCCAATCGTGATGAAGGATAGCCTAATCATAAATATAAAAACCCTAAAGCCAGACCTAATCGGGGCTTTAGGGTTTATCGTAATCAATAGGAAATAAAGGCACATAAAATGTACCATGATTTGGCTCGACCTCTTCTCCCATCCAGACTTTAACTGTCGGTCCTGGATTTTCACCAGGTCAACCATTTGCAAAAACACAAACGGCTCACGGACTTAGAACATTTGTTCATTACCGTCGGTCGGGAATTGCACCCTGCCCCGAAGTGGAATCGATATGAAATTTATATAACCATATTAACGCAACCGTATCAAATTGGCAACACTTCTGCTTCAATTCACTCGTTCTATTTTACGGTAATTAAAAAGCAGTCTAAATGGCTAAGTAAAACCATCAGACTGCTATAAGCGTATATATATTCCTAGGTAAGCATCCTGCAAAGCAAGCGGTCTAGATTAACTTAGTCCAGTGGGTTTAAACTTTCTTCCCCGGTTAAATCCGCAATCATCTCGACTAATAATGCAATTTCTTGATCCATATCTTGTAGACTTACTGTTTCTACTGGTGAATGCATGTACCTTAGTGGTAAGGATACTAATGATACTGGTACACCCTTCCCTGTATAACGCATCTTGTCTGCATCTGTTCCAGTATGACGAGGGGTTAATTCATATTGAACATCCATCTTTAGCTTTTTAGCTGCCCTTTCTAATAAATCGTTCATTTTACGGTTTATCGGAGCTCCTTTTGCTAATACTGGTCCTTTTTCTAGGCGAATATCCCCATATTTATTCGTATTGACACCAGGATAGTCTGTAGCAAATGTTACATCACATGCAATAGCCATCGTAGGTTCTATTCCTGCTGCAGCGAAATAGGCACCACCCATATTAGTTTCCTCATTTACAGTGCTTGCAGCATAAACTCCAACCTGACATCCTTTTTTCTTAAGCAGTCTTAACACTTCAGCCACAATAAAGGCACCAGTTCGATTATCTAAGCCTCTTCCAGAAACATAGCGATCCATTAGAATTTCAGGTTCGGTTTTATAAACAACTAAATCCCCTATTTGAACAACTTGCTCCGCTTCCTCTTTTGTGCGAAAGCCACAATCGATGAATAAATCCTCTAAGCCAAAATCACTTTTCAATCCACCATGGTGTTGAGCATTCACTCCTATAACTCCGGTCACCGTTTTACCGTAGCCTAATACTGTCGTCTTCATTCCAACTGCTGCATTAGGATTAATCCCACCCATTTTATCAAAATGTAAAAAACCATGTTCATCAATGCGATTAATAACTAAAGCTATTTCATCACAATGACCAGCTAACAACACTTTAAAAGGCGCATCCGGATTCAAAACTCCAATTACATTGCCAGCATTATCTGTCAACACTTCGTCTGCAAATGACTGATAATAATCACGCATCTTCCGTTGAATTACCACTTCATCACTAGATGGTGATGGTGTTTTTAATAGTTCAAGTAAAAATTCTTGGTTCATTTTTTCCAAACCTATCTCAACTCCTCTTCTATGTATCGATATTACCATCATAACAAAATTGTCCGATATCGAGCACTTTTATTTACGGAAACGATCCATTATTATTAAAATTGAATTATCAAAAAGAAATTGGAGGTCGTTATATGAGCTTAAATCATTGGTTTAATAAAGCTATCCCTAGTCAAGAATATATTGATGCAATGGAATCACATAAGGAAAATCTTCTACATATTTACAATAGTTTCACACTACCTGAGGACGAAGAATTCTTTTCAACATTAACGAATCAACACCTTCGTGTAATCGTAATTACTGAGGATTGGTGCGGGGATGCTATGTTAAATACCCCAATACTACTCCATTTAGCAGAGAAGACTAATATGGAGGTACGTATGATTCTAAGAGACCAAAATCTCGAATTAATGGATCAATATTTAACAAATGGAAAATCTCGTTCTATTCCTATTTTCATCTTTATCGATGAGTCTGGAAACGAAGTGGCTAAATGGGGCCCACGTGCAGAATCTGTCCAACAATTTGTGGATACCATTCGTGCAGAGCTTCCAAATAAAGAAGCAGCTGACTTTAAAGAAAAGTTTAATGAAATGATTCAAACGATGACCCAACGATTCGTATCAGACGAAAAAAAATGGAACGAAGTGTATAAAAGCTTGAAAAATACGTTAGCTAATTTATCGTAAGAATAAAACGAAACTTGTTTTTGAAAAAGCCGAATGATGTGCTACGTTTTTCTGATATAAATGTAAACTCCAAAGTGTGTTATCTCCACGCATGAGCTTCACTATTCGACTAGTTTGCATAGCACAAATTCACCTATACGGAACAGAACCAATCGTATATTTTCAGAATGTGCCTGGATGTACCATCATTCGCTTTTTCTTTACTTCAAACATTATTCTCCCATCTCTTTTTCTCTATAGTTCTCCAAAAATAGCACATACTAATGAGACACAGAATTAATTAGGTGAGCATATGAACATTGAACTGTTTAAGCATATTTACTTTCGTCTTCCAATACTAGTTAGACTTTTTCTAACCATTTTATTGGTCATGCTCTTTTTCGGCACAGTTATTCACTTCATCGAACCGAAGCAATTCCCAACTATTTTTGACGGGATCTGGTGGGCTGTTGTAACGGGAGCAACCGTCGGATATGGCGATTATGTACCATTAACACTATTGGGCCGAATCATTGGCATTGTCCTTATCTTAACTGGTGGTGGACTTCTCACCTTTTATATCACCCAGTTTGCAGCTACCACCGTTCAACATGAATCAGACTTATCCCGTGGCAAAATTGCCTATAAAGGAAACCATCACATTATTATCATAGGATGGAACGAGCGATCGCGAATAATGATGAACAGAATTTTAAAGCATGATCCGAAGAAAGAAATCGTCCTCATTGATCAAACGGTTTCGCAAATGTCCTATCGGGATTTTCCAATCCATTTCATCCACGGTGACCCGACAGATGATTACTTCTTGCAAAAAGCGAATATTAAGGAAGCAGAAAAAGTCGTCATTACGGCTGATGATCATAAAAGCGAAAAACAAGCCGATAATCAGTCTATCTTAACCGTCGTTGCAGTGAGAGGGAATCATGACAAAGTCCCTATAATCGTAGAGATTATGACAGATAATCAAATTGATAATGCAAAAAGAGCTGGAGCAAGCACCATTCTTCGCCCAAATGATTTCATGAGTGCACTATTGTATCAAGAAGTATTCAAAAGCCACTCTAAACCGTTCGAAACGATTATTCACTTTTTAGATGCACAACAGTTTCATCATGATGAAGTGCCGGAAGAATGGGTTGGCCACTCCTTCCATGAAATCATAAATCCATTACAAAAGAATGGCCGTCTTCTACTTGGCATTCAGCGAGATGGTGAATGGATATTTAATCCTCAACAGGAATTGTTACTAGTTAAAGGAGACATATTAATTACTTCCATACCATGGGAACGATAATGTTTTGCCCTAATCCAATATGTATGGTATAATATTTTATTGTGTGAAAAGAAACGAAGGTATAGGAGATGTTCAGCATGACAGATAAGATTGAAGTAGGTCAGATTTTTACTGGTAAAGTAACAGGTATTCAACCATATGGTGCATTTGTTGCACTTAACGATGAAGTACAAGGATTAGTTCATATCTCAGAAGTAACACATGGTTTCGTGAAAGATATTAACGATCATCTTTCTGTTGGTGATGAAGTGAACGTGAAAGTTCTAAATATCGATGAGGAGAAAAATAAAGTATCCTTATCTATCCGTGCAACGGAAGAACCACCAAAGAAACAAGCTAAGCCTCAAGCTCCAGCTAAACAATCAGTAAAACTTGAAGAAAACACTTCTGGGTTCAATACACTAAAAGAAAAACTTGAAGAATGGATTGAACAATCCGAATTTAAAAACTAATACTTGATAGCTAGAGGCTTCTCCCATCAACATTACCTACTTTTCGTTAATATTGATGGCAGGAGCCTCTTCCTATGTATTTTGATTTTCTATATGAGGAAACTACTTTATAATAATATCTAAAAGGAGGATACCATGTCACATATACAATTTTCATATCAACATGCACTAGATTTCATTAATAAGGAAGAGCTAGACAATTTAGCTGAATTTGTTACCGTTGCACACGAAGCAATACATAACAAGACTGGCCCTGGAAATGACTTTTTAGGATGGGTTGACTTACCACAGAATTACGACAAAGAAGAATACACCAGAATACAGGCCGCTGCTAAAAAAATTCAAAATGACTCTGATATTTTACTTGTTATCGGGATTGGTGGTTCCTATTTAGGGGCAAAAGCAGCTCTTGAAATGCTAAACCATTCATTCCAAAACCTATTATCTAAAGAGCAGCGTAATGTTCCACAAATCATTTTCGTAGGGCATCATATGAGCTCCACATATATGAAGGAATTATTCGATGTTCTTGAAGGTAAAGACTTCTCCATTAATGTAATTTCTAAGAGTGGAACGACGACAGAGCCTGCTATTGCTTTCCGTATTTTCAAGCAATATTTAGAAGAGAAATATGGAAAAGAAGAAGCGAAATCACGTATTTTTGCTACAACAGATAAAGCGAAAGGCGCACTTAAAGGGGTAGCCGATGACGCTGGATATGAAACATTCGTAATTCCAGATGATGTTGGCGGACGTTTCTCCGTATTAACGGCAGTCGGTTTATTACCAATTGCGGTTAGCGGGATTCAGGTAGATGACATCATGCAAGGTGCACTTGATGCAATGAATGATTTCAACGAGTCTTCTCTTGAGAAAAACATTGCTTATCAATACGCAGCAGTCAGAAATGTTTTATACAATAAAGGTAAAACGATTGAAATGCTAGTAAATTATGAGCCAGGACTACAATATTTCTCTGAATGGTGGAAGCAGCTTTATGGTGAAAGTGAAGGTAAAGATCAAAAGGGTATCTTCCCAACATCTGCAAACTTCTCAACAGACCTCCATTCATTAGGACAATACATCCAAGAAGGTCGTCGTGATCTGTTTGAAACAGTCCTTCATGTGAATCATGCAAAATTAGAGATGACACTTGAAGAGGACGAAAACAATTCTGATGGGCTTAATTATCTAGCTGGTAAAACGATTCATGAAATTAATGACAAAGCATACCAAGGTACATTATTAGCTCATACTGATGGAGGAGTACCTAATCTTGTTATTGATTTACCAGCACTAGACGCATACACATTTGGATATCTTGTGTATTTCTTTGAAAAAGCTTGTGCTTTGAGTGGGTACTTATTAGGAGTAAATCCATTTAATCAACCTGGTGTAGAGGCATATAAAAAGAATATGTTTGCATTACTTGGAAAACCTGGTTTTGAAGCTGAAAAAGCAGAACTTGAAAAACGTTTAAAATAAACGAAAAGAAACAGGATCAATAAAATAGCATTTAAAGAAAGACCGAATGAATAGGACAAGACCCTAATCATTCGGTTTTTTACTTCATTTTATTCTCGCTTCTTTATTTATGTATTTGCGTTATTTTCCAAACCCCGTTATCTTTATCGAGATTTATTGTAAAATATGGATCTCCTTCCCAGTTTACAATAAATACGACTGCAGAATCTTCCGTTTGATATTCGGTTAATGCATAAGCACCTGAATTACGTAATTCAAACCATTCTAACGATTCTTCTTCACTATCTAATAATTCTTCTGAAGTGATTAAGGAAGACATTGTATCTGTATCTCTTCTCGCACTAGCGTAAGCATATAATGATACGATTTCCATAGGATTTTCTTCCAATAGCATGTCTTGACTTAATTCTTCTGAATAACGTTCATATATGGTAGACGTTGTTAAAGTAAATGGCCAGCTCCCAAGACTTAATGTATCCTCATAATTAATATGTTGATATCTTTTATCAAAAAGTAATCTCATGTCATTTATACGAATATCATCTTGCGCCCTTTTCCAATCATTCTCTTCCCAATTCTTCATCGTAGTCTGTACTATCTGCGCGAGAATAGAGTCCGAGTGGTTGGCAAGAAATTGATGATATTCTTCTATTTCCACATCTGTTACGGTAGTCATGTCCCCAATTCTTAAATAGTTATATAGATGAGTTTCTATATTACTTATAATACTATCCCGGAATAACGCCGAAAACGAATCCCCATACGTACTCAGAAGTTCTTCTGCTTCTAACGCATATAGAGCGAAACTCTCCCATCTATCCCAATCTAGGTCTTCCATGTTCGAAATATATTTCATATAAGCAATATAAGCTTCAGAATATCCAATTTGCTCCATATATTGGATTAGATTTTCAATCGAGAACTTTACTGTTAGTGCAGCGTTTTCTGATGCTCTAGTTAAGATATAGCCTTGTTCACCTAGAACATCAATAAATTCTATTATTTTTTCAGGTCCTTCATAACTCGATGCCTCTTCTTGTAATGACATAATAGATTCATAGTCATCTATTGATATATCATAATCCAATAGTAATCGATTTAAATATTCCTGAAACGAATACTCGTAATTTGATACTAAGTAAAAATACTGCAATAAATAATCCTCACTATCTATCGCGTTTGGATCCAGATTAGCCTTTAGCGATGAAGGTGATTGAAGAAGCATTTCAATATATTCCTTCGTATCATCATGATAATACGAAGAATTACTATTCAGATCACTTAGTAAACCTTCAACCATGGTTACTGTTGGAAATGTATCAATATCTTCTATCCTAAGTTCCGCTGCAAGCCTCTCTTTAGCCTCTTCTAAGTATGCTTTCAATTCTGGATCTAATCCTTGGTTATCTTCCTCGTTATCCAAATCATCCATTTCACTATCAACGGATGCGGAAGCCTCCTCCTCTTTTTTTAAAACCTGGCGCTGCCTTTCGCCTTGTATATAATTAACGGAAAGAAAAGAAAAAAGGATTAAACCAACTATTCCAACTAGAATAGGAATGCTTTTTCGCCATTTCTGTTTTTGCCCGACCATTTCTACTTGATGAAGTAACTCCTGAATCTGTGTGAACGCTGGTAATCGTTCATAGGAATACACCATTTCAGCAAGCATGTCTGATAATTTTACATGTTGAAAATCTACTCCGTTTTCCTTCGCATCCATTTTCTCTATATTCGCATGAAGTAATTCCATTCCTTGTGCTATCCGCTTCTTTACGATATCTGAATTCACTTTAATAATGAATGATATTTGCTCAAAGGTCATTTGATGATAGTAATGTAAAATCATTGGGATTTTATACTTATCATCTAACTTAGTTAAAGCATGCTGAATAACCATATATTCTAATTTTTCAAAGTAGTAGCCGTACATCTTATAAGAGTTATTTTTGGAAATAGCAGTTTGTATTCTACGATAATCTTTCAAACTATCCATGGAAGCCCGATAAAGAGAACCCGGTAAGTCATGTCGCTCTACTCGATCTATTCCTTTGTGCAACCTAATAAACGTTTCCTGAACAACACGGACAATATTCTCTTTATCCAATCCGTACTGAAAAGCAATCTGTTCAACAGTGGATTTATAGTGGGTAACCAACTGTTTGAAGCCTTCTTGTTTATTTTCCTTTATTGATTGATATAGTAGTTCATCAGACATACGCATCCCCCAATTCTTATCTCTATATAAGTAAACGATATGGTTACAAAAAGGTTTCAAAAGACGTAAAAAAATCGATAAAACATGTTTATATTTAATGAAACCGGGTATAACTATTACCGTAAGACTTTCTCGTATTCCCCCTGTAAGCAAGGCGTATTTAAACGCTTTGCTCTTTTTTTGTCTTTTTTTGCGTTATAATAGACAATAATACATACTATTAGGAGGTAATTTGGATGAAAATTTTTGAAACGATACATGACCGTAAAAATACTCGCTCTGTCAAATGGGATATGGTTAAAAATCTATTTCAGTCTGAGGATGTCTTACCCATGTGGGTTGCAGATATGGATTTTCAAGCACCAGATGCAGTTAACCAAGCATTGATTGCCCGTGCAGAGCATGGTATATATGGCTATACAATTGTTGATGACATGGTAAAATCATCCATTGTCAATTGGATTTCTAAAAGGCATCACTGGAATATTCAATCTGAATGGCTTTCCTTTAGTCCAGGCGTTGTCACAACTTTACATATGGCAGTACAAGCCTTAACGGAATCTGAGGATAAAATAGTAATTCAGACACCAGTATATACACCTTTCTATAAAGTAATTGAAGCACATAACCGAGTAATTGTAAAAAATCAACTCTTATATTCTGAAAATAAATATCATATTGACTTTGATGACTTAGAAGAGCAATTCAAACAAGGGGTTAAGGCCTTTATTCTATGTAGCCCACATAATCCTGTTGGAAGAGTTTGGACAAGAGATGAATTAGAAGAGATTGCTAGGCTTTGTGAAGAATATGATGTGTTAATCCTTTCTGATGAAATTCATGCTGATTTAACCTTCCCGAATGTACAGCATATCTCTATTGCATCACTATCTGAATCGATTGCAGGTAGGACCGTTACGTGCATGGCTCCTTCTAAAACGTTTAATTTAGCTGGATTGCAAGCATCTTATGCCATCACCCCTAATCAAGAAATGCGGAGGAAACTAGAAAAGCAATTTGCGATTCAAGGATTTCATGGTCTAAATACGATGGGCAATACTGCACTAGAAGCAGCTTACAATCATGGAGAAGAATGGCTTGATCAACTTCGTGAACTTTTACAGAGCCATTATCAATACGTAAAAGAAACACTAGAAGCAGAAACGGATTTAACCGTGACCAAAGCAGAAGGGACTTATCTAGTTTGGATTAATTGTAGTTCACTACATTTAGATGCTAAAGGGTTACGCAAGTTCTTTAACGAGGAAGCTAAGGTCGGATTAAATGCTGGGTTTGAATACGGACCGGAAGGCGAGAAGTTTATGAGAATGAATATCGCCTGCCCTCGCGCAACACTAGAGGAAGGCGTTCGTCGAATCATCGCAGCAATAAATAAGTAAAATTGGCCAAGTCTTAGGCTTGTGTATATAAAAGAAACGGAAAAACCGAATGAGTAGCATCGACCCACTCTAGCAATCGAGCATCATTCGGTTTTATCTTTTTCTTATCCATATATCTCACCCACTAATCGTCTTGGGTATCATTCAATTCAGTCGGGTCTGTTGGTGATTCTGTTGGTTCTTCTCCTTTTCCTGACTTTATTTCTCCACAAATTAATCTAGCCCCTGCATTTCCACCTGGCTGCGATACCCCATCATCTTGTAACTCCATCACAACTAAGGAGGTCCCTTCTCCTCGTAATAACGAATCTTTCCCTTCCTTTAGGGTTCCCCCAGAAAGCATTAATTCTGCATCTACAAGGCCAGCACTATCCGCTTCCACATTCGGTAAATCACCTAAATGTGGTCCGTCAGGATGCATGAGTCCATGTTCTTTCCCTTCTGGATTTAAATGGTTTCCTGCTGACTTAAAATCTGGCCCCTCACATTTTGCAAACTCATGAACACTAACTCCATGAAAGCCAGGCGTTAACCCTTCCAGCTTTAATTTAACTTCTACACCATCAGGAGACTCTGTTAGTTGCGCCGTTCCAACCATATCACCTGATGCATTATACATCTCCACACTTTTCGTTGTATCCACTGTACTCTGACAACCAGCTAATAATATAAGCATGAAAAGGAATAAACGTACATATTGCATATCCACTACTCCCTTTTTCGCATGATAAAAATAGTATTCGCAAAAAAAGAGTGTGTAAACATAATCAGCACCGTCTTTTTTATATGGATTATAAAAAAAACAGAGCAAGTTACTTCGCTGCTCTGTTAGTTTGGTTTCTTATTCTCATCTAATTGACTTTCGTACTCAGAGTTAAACTTTTGTTCTTGCTTTTTAGAATGTTTATAGAAAAAATAAAATGCTACAGCTGCTGCAATCATAAAAATAATTAAGGTAATGATCGCAGGGATATATTCTGATTTGTCCTCAGGAAAATATAAAAACGGCATCATATGTATCACGTCCTTCTTCTTATCAGTATATCAAATTTGCAGAAGACTTATAAAGCAAATTAAAATGTTCGCCAATTTGTTAAAAATTTGGGACAATGAGTCTTAGAAAGGGGTTGTATTTAGTTGAGTGATTTTTCTTTAGGTGATATGGTCCAAATTCCATATAAATCAGGAATTTACATAGGAGAAATAATCGAAGATCGGAACGAAAAATTTTTAGTCAAAACTTTAGCAGTTGTAAAGCATCCAATGCAAGGAGATCTGCATCATCCGAAGCAAGTCGAAAATGTGCTGTTTCATGAACGTAAAGCCCTTAGCCAATTTGAAAAGGTGAACGTCCTCAAGGATGTTGTTACCCGTTATGCAGGTCCAGATTTAGATTATGGTGAGTCTCTAAAAAACGCGGTGGTACAATATCGCGAAAAGCTTAAGCGGAATGATACAGCCTATAATCAAGAAGCATTACGAGCATTAGCTTCTGTTGAGGAAAGTTATTATCTTGGAAAATATTACGAAAACGGAACGCATCATAACAAATAAGGCTATGATTTTAAGGAATATGTCCCATTCTGTATAACCAGTAACCATACAATTTATGAAATCAAAAAGGCTGCCTTTATGAAGACAGCCCTTTTCTTAATTACTCACCTAAGTTTTCTTTAATTACTTCTGCAATTCCTTGAATTGCTTCTTCTTCATCACTACCATTAGCAGTGATTTTGATTTCAGCATCTTTAGGAATTCCTAATGACATAACTCCCATAATAGACTTTAAGTTAACAGTCTTATCATTGTACGAAAGCTCGATATCTGATTGATATTGACCAGCTTTATTTACTAATAAAGTAGCAGGGCGAGCGTGTACACCTGTATCTGCAGTAATTTTAAAAGATTGTTCTTTCATGCTATTCATCCTTCCAACTTATATATTAGCTTGTACAAATTTTATGTACTTTTTTATCAATTATACGAAATTACTTCGTGAATAATTGAACTTATATTTATTATATACAATTTTAATTCGTATGGAAACTAAAAAGTCTATCATAAATAGATTGTTTTTAAGGAACGGTTATGATAACTTTATTTTTGACTAGTCAATATAGGAGGAAATGACATGAGTGTACATATAGGAGCAAAAAAAGGTGAAATCGCTGATAAAATATTACTTCCTGGTGACCCATTAAGAGCAAAATATATTGCAGAAACCTTTTTAGAGGACGTTACGCAATATAATCAAGTCCGTGGTATGTATGGATATACCGGATTATATAAGGGAGAAAAGGTATCTGTCCAAGGTACTGGAATGGGAGTCCCATCTATTTCTATATACGTGAATGAATTAATTCAAAGCTACGATGTTCAGAAATTAATCCGTGTTGGTACATGTGGTGCTATCCAAAAGGATGTTAAAGTGAGAGATGTCATTTTAGCACAAGGCTCTACGACAGATTCCCGAATGAATCAGCTAATTTTTAATGGAATTGATTATGCACCACTAGCAGATTTTGATCTATTACGTACAGCATATGAGGTTGGAACGGCAAAAGGGATGAATCTTCGTGTCGGTAACGTATTTACAAGTGATACGTTCTATCGTGATAATGCTAAGGAAGTGAACGAGCTACTTGCAAAATACAAGGTGCTTGCTATTGAGATGGAAACAACAGCATTATACACCCTAGCTGCTAAATACGATCGTCAAGCACTGTCTGTCTTAACTGTTTCAGACCACATTATTACTGGTGAAGAAACAACTGCAGAAGAACGACAAACAACCTTTAATGAAATGATGGAAATCGCCTTAGAAGCAGCAATTAAATAAGGTACCATTCATTATCATAAGCGGTAGTCACATAATAGGGAGAATTAGAATAATCCTTTTTCACTTATAGAGTGATAAGGATTATTTTTTCACACCACTAATTGTTAACCTTATAAAATATAAGTTGACAATATGTCCTCATCTCATTATTCTAGTTATAGGAGAGGTGTTAACGATGAGGAATATTAAACCAATAGAAATAACTGTTGGAGCATTATTTGTCTGCTTGATGGCCATCGGGGCTAATATTGCTGTATGGTTTCCATTTCTAGCAATACCAATTGGTGGAACTTCAGTACCATTATCACTACAAACGTTTTTCTCTATCTTAGCAGGATTAATGCTAGGAAAAAAATTAGGAAGCTTAGCGATGGTTACATATGTGTTAGTTGGGACTGCAGGTGTACCTGTTTTTGCTGGGATGGAAGCAGGTCCGATGCAACTAATAACTCCTACTGGCGGTTTCTTACTATCGTTCATTATTGTCGCTTTTGTTGCAGGTTGGATAACAGAACGTTCTAACCAACCATCTGTTCCAAAATATGTAATAGCTTCCTTACTAGGATTAATCATTAATTATTTGATAGGCGTTACATTTATGTACTTTTCTATGAATTTGTGGTTAAACTTAGCAATTAGCTATAAAATCGCCTGGATTGGTATGGTTCCATTTTTGATTAAGGATGTTGCTTTATCTTGTTTAGCCGCCGTATTTACAGTTCGTATAGCTAATCGCATTCCGATGAAATGGAAAACAGCAAGAATATCATAACCCGTCTAAAAGAGGAGGTCACTACTTGTAGCCTCTTCTTTTTATTTTTCCGCATAAATAATATCTACTTTAGCGCAGACTATGATAAAATAACAATCATAAAAATATGTCTGAAAGGAACTCATCATGGATCTTTTTTCTAGCTTCCCAATCATAGCAGCATTATCTGCGATTGTATTTGCCCAAGTTATTAAAATTCCTATTCATTTTATTGCAACAAGAGAATTTGTTCCTGGTCTCGCTTTTAGCACTGGGGGTATGCCAAGTAGTCATTCTGCTGCAGTTACGTCCCTTTCTACCGCAATCGGGATCATAGAAGGATTTGATTCAACATTATTTGCTGTAGCTGCTGTATTTAGTGTTATCACGATGTACGATGCCTCAGGTGTACGTCGACACGCGGGGAAACATGCAACATTACTTAATCAACTTGTAAAAGATTTTCAAGTACTAGTTGAAGGTGCTAAGAACTGGGAAAATAAAGGGACATATGAAAAACGAGAGGATTTGAAAGAATTACTTGGCCATAAACCAATAGAAGTATTCTTTGGGGCTATTACCGGTATATTCGTCGCACTTATTCTTAATAATTTTTATTAATACATGAGAAAAGGAGGCATTCCTGTTGCCTCCTTTTCTCATATTTAGCTTTTATTAATTTGTTCCCTGAATACTTGAAGCGCTTTATTTTCATTAAGATTCTGTAATACCTCTTCCGATAATTCTCCAGAGCCCTTTTCAATAATATAGACCTCAACTTCTCGTTTACCCCATTCGGAGTAAACATCCTCTACAGTGTGAAAATACAAGTCGATTTTATTACCTTTGATGGCAGCACCCTTATCCGCTACAACACCAAATCCATAATCTGGAATCCACATAATCGTACCAATTGGATATATCGATAAATCTGCTGCAATTGTAGAATATAAGTCCCGCTTCACTTTAACACCTGAATACGTAATTCCATATTGTGGATGGTCAGGATGCTTTCCTGTTGATTCTACTCCTGCTGTATATCCTGTGGCAATGACGGTTGCTTTTGGGTAATTATTTATGTTGATTGCTTCTTCTACTGTTTTTGGTCCTTCAATTTGCTCACTTGAAATATAATGCTGTTGTTTTGACAGCATCTTTAAAGTTTTTTCCTGTAAAGCTATCTTTCTATGTTCGACAGGTTTTGCTTCATCATTACTTGCAGAAGCTACCTGGTCTTGATGTAGCATGATTGCTATATCTGCATAAGTCACATTGGAAATACTCGATAATGTTGTCCAAAATGCCAGCAGAAATAAGGCTGTCATGCCAATTCTTCTAATCATTTTACTGATTTTCAATAATAACACCTCTCTGGATGTCATCATGTCCAATCTAGTAAGATTTTATTCATTTGAATAGAACGCTAACATTTTGGAAAACACTATTAAAACATCTGATATCCATTCTTACGTAAGAATTTAATAACAAACCCTGACACAATAGTACCTAAAAAGCCAGCAGATAATATAATTACATCCCAGGTGTTGATGGAGAATAATTCACTAAATGCCTTAGAAAATGCTTGTCCTGGAGAAGAAAAATAATCCCCAATAGGTATATTATCGACAATAAGTAAGACGATAAACGGGTAAATAAATGCCATTAGCCATGTTCTTCTAAGTAGCATATTTAAAATAAATGCTATTCCGAAAAATATAACAAAAAATAAGATAACCGATACAATTAATTGAATCAATTTATGTAAACCCCTCTTCCTTAGTCACATACACATTAATTCTATAAGCATTTCATAAAAAAAGCAAAGACGAAATACAAACGCCTTTGCTCCTTTTGAATTACGATATGGAATTAATAGAAGAAATTAAACTTACCTTTTTTCAGTAATAATCCAATTCCACCTAATTTCAATAGGTAACGATTATCACTCATTTTCTTCATGAAGGTAGCTTTCCAACCGAATAGCTTCTTATCACCAAATACTACACCCATGCCATCATTATGACCTAGAGATGCTAATGTACCAAGTGATTTGAATTCGAAGCCTTCCAGCTCTCCGTGTCCTTTAACAAGTGATACTAAATTATGAGCGACTGTAGCAGATTGTTGAATCGCAATCTGTGCAGTTGGTGGGAATGGTCTACCACTTTCTTCGTTCATAATTAATGCGCAATCTCCAATAACAAATACATTGTCAAATTCAGGTGCACGCATATCTGGACGTACTTGAATCTTTCCACGATTTGTTTCGAAGCCTGATTTCTCAACGATTGTATTCGCTTTAACCCCAGCTGCCCAAACCGTTGTAAGTGTTGGAATTTCATGAAGCTTGCCGTCTTTTTCGTAAACAACAGCATCTGGCTTACTTTCTTTAAGTAGTGCGCCGGTAATGAATTCAACTCCACGTGCTTCAAGTGAATTCATTGCGTATTCTACTAGCTCTGGATCAAATCCTGGTAATACGGTAGGAGCACCCTCTACATTGATAATACGAACTTGTGATTTATCAATATCATACTCTTTACATAACTCAGGAACTTTGTTCGCTAATTCTCCTACAAATTCAATCCCAGTAAAACCGCCACCACCAACAACAATGTTCAAGCGTGCAGGGTTTTGATCTTTGTGATATTCAGCAAAGTTAAACTCAAGATGTTCTCTGATTAAGCGAGAAGAGTTAATATCGTTAATCATTAACGCATTCTCTTCTAGTCCAGGAATACCGAAAGTAGCTGATTCAAATCCTAAACCAATTACAAGATAATCGTAATCTAATTCGCCATTTTCAAGTTTTACTTTGTTTTCATTCGGCTTAATTTCAACAACCGTATCTTGAACAAAGTTAACTTTATGCTCATTAATAACGTCTTTGATTGTTATTCTAGCTTGATCTTGATGAACTGTCCCAGCTGATACTTCATGCAACCATGTAGTTTGATAATGGTAGTCATTTTTGTTTACTAGAGTAATGTTAGCTTCACTAGCATTTAATGACTTCTGTAATTTTACAGTAGTCATCATTCCGCCATAACCTGCACCTAAAACGACAATGTTAGGCTTTTTCATACATCATCACATCCAATTTTATTATTTATCTATTACTTTTGTATGTGACAAATTTCACTTAATAGAATAATAACAGATGAGAACAGTAATTATAGTGGGTTGTCACATAAACGTAATATATTGTCCATCCTATATAATAGACCTTTTCCTAATAATTTTCAAGCCTTAATTTTATTTGCTAATCTTTACTAATAGAAGTCTGTTCCATTACAAGTACAGTAAATTTGTGTTACTATGTTATTGGTATTTTCCAAAAAGGAGGTCATGGGATGTCTGACAAAGTATTTGACGTTACTATTATCGGCGCAGGTCCAGCAGGTTTATTTACAGCTTTTTATGGTGGGATGCGTCAAGCAAGTGTAAAGATTATTGAAAGTTTACCCCATACTGGTGGGCAGTTAACTGCACTATATCCAGAGAAATATATATTTGATATCGCTGGTTTCCCTAAGGTTCGTGCTCAAGAACTAGTGGATAATTTAGAGAAGCAAGCACAGATGTTTGACCCTACCATCGTACTTGGTCAATCAATTGAAACAGTGGAGCGCCTTGAGGATGAATCGTTCAAGCTAACTTCCAACACGGGTGAAATTCACTATACGAAAACAATCATCATAACAGCTGGAAATGGTGCGTTCCAACCACGTCGTTTGAATATAAATAATTCCGAGGATTATGAAGGAATCAATTTACATTATTATGTAAAAGACATGAATCGCTTTAAAGATAAGAAAGTCGCTATTCTTGGCGGTGGGGACTCCGCTGTAGACTGGGCATTAATGCTTGAACCAATAGCGGAAAAAGTATCATTAGTCCATCGCCGCAACGAGTTTAGAGCACATGAGCACAGTGTAGAGCAATTGAAAAACGCAAACGTAGACATACTAACGCCATTTGCTCCAACTAATATTACTACTTCCGATAAAATTGAAGCAATTCTTTTAGAAGAAGTAAAAGGTGATCGTCAAATCGAACTTGAAGTGGATGATGTCATTTGTAATTATGGTTTCATTTCAACGTTAGGACCGATTAAAGATTGGGGTCTGGAAATTGAAAAAAATAGTATCGTCGTTAACACCAAAATGGAAACCAATATCCCAGGTATTTATGCAGCAGGCGATATTTGTACATACCCTGGAAAAATCAAATTAATTGCAACTGGATTCGGTGAAGGTCCAACTGCAATTAACAACGCAAAACAATATATTGATCCAAAAGCAAGGGTACAGCCAAAGCATTCAACAAGTATGTTTGAATAACGTACTAATCTTTCTGTAATTCCTAAAAGTTTGGTTGATTGTTATATGAAGCATAGAAAAGCATGGAGAGGACTTTTGACCTTTTCATGCTTGCTTTTTACTGTACCATTTTTAGCTTTTTATTACCCAACCTTCTAGATATAACAAGTGGAAGATTATATAACTTAGAACAACCATTACTCTAACTAGAACGGTTATTCAAGATTCTATTAGTAATTTATGTGATGTAAACCCTAATCGTCGTCACTAATAACAACCCCTCCATCTATTAAATTTCCAGCTCCAACAAATGGCGGTTTATTTAGGGTAAGCCAGCCTAGAGCTACGTTCAACTCTATATTATGGATGTAAACCAGCCCTTACCGAATGGTAAGGGCTTTTATAATTCGAGTAACTCATCATAAAACCTTCTGTCTCCTCCATCGAATAATAACCAATTAGATAAAATATGTTCAGCACCATACGTGCTCCCTAAACATTATGTATTAACTTGTTATCGTTCTATGGTTATAGAATATTACAATCAAAGATAAAAAGCCTGATTGGTAAAACTCTATACCAATTAGGCTGTCTAAAACTTTTATCGAATAAAATAGGTTAAACATTGTTATATGTTATTTTCCACTTAAGCTTAATGGATTTCCTTAACATTTCTCAGGAGCGCCTACGGTTTCCTTCGTACGGAAAGAGGATCCACAGCCACAAGAAAGAATCGCATTTGGATTATCAATGCTAAATCCGCCACCCATCATATTCTGCTTATAATCAATGGTTGTTCCTTCTATAATAGGAATATCTTGTTTCGATATCACAACTGGAATACCATTTATTTCTTCCACAAGATCTAATTCATCATTAAGTTCCTGATCAAAACCGAGTGAATAAGATAATCCGCTGCAGCCGCCACCCTTTACACCAAAGCGAAGACGTACATTGCCTGTTTCACTTTTCATCATTTCTTTAATTTGGAGACTTGCACTATCTGTTAGCGTTAAAACCATCTTGATTCCTCCTATCCAAATCCTTGTATCAAGTATACCTACTTGTTTAGCTAGTTTTCAAATAATAAGATTTACCATTAACGATAATGGTAAATACCCGTAGCAATAATATCTGCTCCTCCATTCATCCAAACATTATCATTCTCATCCCAAGTAATAAATAAATCTCCACCATCCAGGTGTACGGTTATGGTCTTATGTTTCGGAATCAGTTGATTTAGAGTTGCAGCCACTACAGCCGCACACGCTCCCGTACCACAAGCCTGTGTGACCCCTGAGCCTCTTTCCCAAACTCGAAAGTTCAATTCTGATTCATTTATTACTTCAACAAACTCTACATTTACCCCTTCTGGAAAACGCGGATCCTTTTCAATTGTTTCCCCTAGCTCATATAAGGGAGCCTTGTTAATATCCTCAACCATAAACACCGCATGGGGATTCCCCATCGAAACTGCAGTAACCTTTAATTCCTCTCCAGCGACAATAAAGGGTTCATTTACTACCTTTTCCTGCTCCTTACCTACCATCGGAATTAGAGAACGTTTCAAAATAGGCTTACCCATATTAATCGTAACCTCTTTTACTTCATCCCCTGTCAGCTTAACTTCTGCTTCCACATTTCCAGCTCTTGTTTCAATTTGAAATCTAGTATCCTGAACAAGCCCGGCTTCATAAGCATATTTTGCTGTACATCGTAATCCATTTCCACAGCTCATCCCTTCAGAGCCATCCTTATTAAAAATGCGCATCCCTATTGGCGCAACCTCACTGGGGTGGATCAAGATCAAACCGTCAGAACCAATCCCGGTATTAACATTCGAAACTTTTTGGGCAATATCAGATAAATGCTCTTCTGCTATTTCAAATTTAAATAAATCGAGATAAATGTAATTATTGCCTAATCCATGCATTTTAATAAATGGTATTTCCATCGGTAAGCCCTCATTTCATTTCGTCTAGCATTTTCACGTGGCATTGATCCAATGCTTCATAAATTGTTTTCAGTCTTGGAATGCCTTCTGCTACCATCTGATTATTCACGAAAACAATCGGATAAAATAAATCTTCCTCCAAAATCCGTTCCACAAATTGCTGATGTTTCTCATCCTCCTGTGGAGAATTTATATCGACATATTCATAGCGAATTTGATCCACTTCATATTTTCTTGCAATTGCTGCTTGTAACCATTCATATGTGTCTTTAGAGCCCGGAGCACCAACACAACTAGCACATATCTGTTCAGCTCCATATACGGTAATTACTACATTGTTCTTATCCAATAGTTCCTCCCCTTCCCCAAGTTACATAGTTTCTTTTATTTTACAAAACCTTACTATAAAGATAAAATAATAATAACTAATATATGTAATTTGTTACGTTTAGAAAAAGAACCTTCTTGTATTTGGATACAAAAATACAGGAAGCTTTGTATGTTGGAAGTCAGCGGATAATTGCATTCCACAGCGTGTCTACTGTGAGGAAATCATTAGATTCGCCGATACATTCGCTCTATAAAAAAATAGATTTTTTGTCTAAACAACTATATAATGAAGGATAGGAAAGGAGAAGATGGATAATGCGTGAACAAGTTCAAGAAGTATTAAACAAATTGCGCCCATTCTTACTACGTGACGGTGGAGATGTGGAATTAATTGATGTTGATGATGATGGCATTGTACTTCTTCGTCTCATGGGTGCATGTGGCAACTGCCCAAGCTCAACGATTACATTAAAAGCAGGTATCGAGCGTGCATTAATGGCTGAAGTACCAGGTGTAAAGGAAATCGAACAAGTATTTTAAATATATCTTTAAAGCAGACAACATAGGTTGCCTGCTTTTTTTATTGCTAGAGGTTATTTACCAATGATTTCTCTCTAATCTTTGATATTAACAAACGTACCGGACCCGATTAGATATCTCTTCTCAAGATTTCTATGGATTTAACCATTTTATAACAGGCAACTCATACTTTCTATAATCAAAATTCAAATACTCAAAAAGCCTCGCTAATCGTTTTTCATACTGTGCTTGTTTCTTAATCCATCTCTTTAATTCTTTATAATACTGCTCGTAATCCTCTCCCTTAAAGCTCGCTTCGACAAAATCATATAAATGAATAGGGTAAACCAGTCTTGCATATAATAATCTCCAACTAAAAATAGATAATGCTCGATTCTCTTGATAATCCGTGATAAAGGTAAAAATTTCTTCCTCATTAAAGTCATTCTCCATCAATTTATAACGAATATATTCAGCTAAATCTCGTGTTGGATGATCATATACTAATTCGTCCGTCCAAATTACTGGTTGAGCCAAATGATCCTTGTATCTGCGAAATGCAAATACTCCTTGATCACCTTGATGAAATCGTTTATCACTTTCACTCTCCTGTAAATATTGAATAGCATTCTCGCTTATTCCAATTATATAAGGAAAGACATCCACTAATAAGCGATAATATTTATTATGCATAGAATCGGCATCTTGCTTAATTTTCTGTTCATAGGCTGTTAATTTTTTGATCCATAACTCCTTCCATTGGCCATAACTAGAAATTTCTTGTGGTTCATAACTGTATGTAGCCGTTTGGTTATGAAACTCCGCTAATAACGTTCCAGGTGATTTCACAATTTTATCTTGGACTGCCGGTACTCGTAGCACCAAATATGGATGATGATCTTTTTCAACAAACCAGCTTTTTCCCATCGTTGGTATTGGAACTGCTGTATGATTATAACCAATTTCGGAAAGATAATAGGCAAGTGCTGCTTGCTCTAAATGAATCATTTCCTTGTTTCTTGCGGAAATGATAAAATAAAAATAATCATGATCCCTAAATCCTTCTCTACCATTAATTATTACTTGTTCTGTTGCATGAACATTATAATTAACTAACAATATTTCTTTCATCAAGATTCCCTCCCACACACCATTACTATAAATGTATGAGAAACTTAGCTAATCTTAACCATTAAAAGGAGAATCAGTACTATCATGGGTAAAAAAATTAACCAAAGTGCGCTTGAACAAAAAGCTAGAGAGTTATTAAAAGAAAGAGGTGTCACATTAAAGGACATTGCTGAGCTAGTGTATTACTTACAGTCAAAATATCATGAAGACTTAAGTATGGAGGATTGTCTATATAATGTAGATCGTGTATTAGAAAAACGAGAGGTACAAAATGCCATCCTTACGGGTATTCAACTCGATAAGCTTGCTGAGCAGAAGATGTTAGAAGAACCTCTGCAGACAACAATCGAAATTGATGAAGGTTTATATGGAGTAGATGAAATAATAGCATTTTCCATTGTTAATGTTTATGGTTCAATCGGCTTTACGAATTACGGTTTTATCGATAAACAAAAGCCTGGAATCTTACAAAAACTGAATGACAAATCTACTGGTGAATGTCATACCTTTCTTGATGATATAGTTGGAGCGATAGCAGCTGCGGCTTCCAGTAGACTAGCCCACGCTGCAGAGGATGCTAAGTAATCGTTCATTTCATAGGTCATACAGAATAGCACGTATTTAATTCGGAAATACACCCAACCGCTAGCGAAAAAACATTTGCGGGGCCTTCAAATTATAAACTCCGTACATGAATCGTATTTCTGGAACAAAAGAATTTATCTTAAATGAAAAACCGAATGACGAGCTAGTATCGTGTATCATTCGGTTTTTCCTTTAATTCATTTAGTTATGTCCGAGCCTCGTATCATTCTAGAAAGAAAACGATGCACGCTACACCCTTTTCCCCTATCCTTTAAACCATTCACTTAAATCTCGGATAAAGTAGGTAGGCTTAACGGGTAAGGATTCATACGCTTCAAATGGTGTAACTCCAGTAAATACCATCAATGTATCAATTCCAGAATTAATGCCAGCTTTGATGTCTGTATTGTAATTATCGCCAACTAAAATAGTATTTTTCTGCGTTGTTCCAAGAACCTCTAATGCCTGTTCCACAATAATTGTCTCTGGTTTACCAATAAATTGCGGTTCTACACCTGTACTAACTGACACGACCGAAGTAAGTGCGCCATTTCCTGGCATCAGACCCTGTTCTGTTGGTAAGGCATTATCACTATTGGTAGATATAAAGGCCGCACCATTACGAACTGCAAGTGACGCTTTCGCTAACTTTTCATAGCTTATATTGCGATCAATCCCCATCACGACTACATCGCAATCACTATCATCTGTTACAGTTAGCCCCTCTCGTTCTATCGAATCAAACAACCCTATCTCGCCAATACAATAACAACGTCCATTAGGATAATGTTGTTTAATGTATTTAGCAGTAGCCATACTAGTGGTAAATACATTCTCTGGATTTGATTCAATCCCTAGCTGATTTAGTTTTTCCGATACTTGAGCCTGGGTTTTGGATGAGTTATTTGTTAAAAATAAATAATCGATGTTCCGTTTGTTTAACTCTTGTATAAATGCTGGTGCCTCATCAATTACTTCATTTCCACGGTACATTGTTCCGTCTAGATCAATTAAATAGCCTTGATAATCCTTCACTACAATTCTCCTTACTCTTTCGTAAATGCATTTGCCACGTCAAGTTCATTTTTTAAATAGTCGCGAATTCTGGCAGTGAATTGGTTAAGAACTGCATGGTTTGTTGAGATGACCTCATTTAATTCTTCATGATTCACATGTAAATAATCTTTAACCAAGGTTTTCCTTAGTTCAATTACCGCTTTATAAGCACTGCTTTCTGATTGAGGAATTACCTTTTCATCCTCTAAAATATCAATAATATCCTCATAACTACCTGGATCTCGCATAATAAAACCATCTATCATCATATTTCCAACATCAATAATAGACTCGATTAATAATTGAACTAACCTTTCTAGTGCGAGTTTTTCCTGATAAGAATCGACTTTCAGTTCTTTATATTCTTTCAAAAGATGCTCAATAAATTGCAAAGTATTCTCTACCTTTTTTCTATCTACAAAGTACATTATACGACCCTCCAGCTTAGTTTACCTATCTATCATAGCATAAATTATAAACGCTTATGTCTTTAATACTACCGCAAAATAGTGAAGAAACCAACAAATGGAAAAGTAATTTTTAAGTCCACGGAAATGATATAAAAAAGAAAGGGTTGAGAGGATAATGGGAAAAAAAGACAAAAAACAATTCTCTGATTTTTCTAATGTACGGGACCAAAAAAATTATCTAATACCAGAGGAATTTCCAGAAGGAGCATTTGGTTCGACCGTCAACAAGGATGAAGTAATCCAAAGTAAATCAACACCATGGGAGGATGGACAGCGAAGATTAAGTGCATTTGTATATCCATATAAACAGTTACACGAAGATCTTCCTAGGCAAATAGAAGGATCACACCCCATTCATGATCACCCTGACGATGTCAATCCTGAACAAGAGGAGTGATCCTTTGCCTAATGGACAGGCCATTTCTATGTAGAGTAAAATGGCCTGTCCTATGTATTAATCCTTTTTCTGAAGGACAAAGTATGCACAGCCGAAGTTACAGTATTCATATAGGTAATCGTCTAACGCATTGATTTTAGAGTCCTCGGAAGCCTTTGAATTATGGTTATGATAAAAACCTTTTAAACGGAGTTGATCATAGCCCCAATCTCCAACAATAAAATCATACTTTTTCAAGATGTCAGAATACCGATCTTCTAGTGCTTTTTGTTGAAATCCATCTTTTACATTTTCAATTAACTCGTAATTTTTTCCAAATAGTTCGATCAAGTAAACTCACCCCTCATGCATTGTATATAGTTTACCATACTTTTACTAGTTACATCTATTCTGTTTTTTATTGCATGAATTCTTATATTTACAACAAACTATGATTAGTTCTACTTGTAACGAATAGGAGGTATTAGACATGTTACGTTTATTAAGCATCTTAGCACTAGGAATTATCCTAACGGCTTGTGCACATACGGATTACTCCTCTGGTGAACGAGAGCAAATGTTAGATGAATTAGATCCCAACAGGGAAAATAAAACCCAAAACACGTCAAACGTAAATGATAAATTAGGCTTTGTTCACTATACTAGGGATCAATTGAATATGGATACGGAAGAAGACCATATTGCAACCATTAATCGTACACAAATGGCCGATATGATAGCCAGATTTATTCTTAGAAATGAAGCATTTAACCGGGTGGCTACTTTAGTAACAGATGAAGAGGTATTAATTGCATATGATCATGACGAAGGAATGGACCGCGCAATCGCAGCTGATATCGCAAGTAAAACTGCTAAATCTATTCTTCCTGGTTTCTATGATGTGTATGTTTCTGATAATCAGGCACTAATTCAAGATATCCAAAGCTTGCATAATTCTTCTACTCAGAATAAAAACTATGATAACACCATTGATCAAATTATTTCACAAATGGAAAAGTCACCACAAGGAAGACAAGATAGTGAGGAGACAACGGACTAACTAATCGTTAGTCCAATTCCTGTTCCAAAAAGAGGTGAAGAAATGAAAATTAAAACATACTGTCCTGTCTTACTACTTTTTACTATTCTTTGCATCCTTCCAGTATCTGTATTAGCTGATGAAAAAAAAGAAGAAACTATCTATGACCAGCGATTGGCTTTATATAAAAAAACAGAAGCCCTTACAGAAATACCTTGGTATTTCATTGCTGCGGTAGACCAATACGAAAGACAAATACACAAGGATATTGAGGAAGACCAAGTAATCTCCATAAGAATACCTGATGAGGTATGGTATGGAGCTGGGAATAATTCCACGGACCTCAATACCATTCAATTCTTTCAGGGGATTGGTAAGGATGGAAATGGAGACCATAAGGCTGACCCTACTAATGGTGAAGATGTGCTATATACTATGGCTTCCTATATTAAACAATATGGTTATACAGAAGAGGATTTTAAAATTGCCTTATGGAATTATTATCATAGAGATTTAACGGTACAAACGATTAAGAATACAGCTAAAGTTTTCAAACAGTTTAATGGTATCCATCTTACTGACCGTGATTTTCCCGTTGCCACTAATTATAATTATAGTTACCGAAATACATGGGGGGATCGTAGAGGGTTTGGTGGAAATCGAATACATGAAGGTACAGATATATTTGCTGATTATGGAACACCTGTCCATTCCACTACGTATGGGGTTGTAGAGTTGAAGGGATGGAATTTATATGGTGGATGGAGAATTGGTGTCCGAGACATTTTTAATATCTATCATTATTATGCCCATTTAAGCGGATATGAAGAAGGGCTTAAAGTCGGACAAATTGTAAAACCAGGTGATGTAATTGGAAGAGTCGGATCAACAGGATATGGACCTCCTGGTACATCTGGAAAGTTCCCACCACATTTACATTATGGAATGTACAAAGATAATGGATACAGCGAATGGTCCTTTGATCCTTATCCATATTTACGAAAATGGGAAAGAATGGCAAAGAATAGAAAATAGTTAAAAAGTAAAAAGTCCAAAGTAACCATTTCTAAACAACTAACTGGCAGTATGAAAAAGGAAGAGGCTTGAACAAAAGAATTTATTTTAAAGAAAAAACCGAATGATAGCAATGACCATGCTCCGGAGCTAGTATTGTATATCATTCGGTTTTCATTTAATTCTTTTAGGTTATGTCACAGCCTATTCCATTTTACATTATTTTGCTTGCTTCGCTGTTGTTTTTACTGCCCACCAAATACTTGTTGCTAAACCTCCCCAAACGATGACAATAGATAGTATCATAAAAATAATCCAACTCATCTTATTGTGCCTCCTTTTTGAGCGATTCATCTTCTACTGAGGGCTTTTTCCACTTTGTTACGGCCAGAATAATACCAATTACTAATGCTCCAATTGCTACGGCCCAACCACCCCAAAGGATGAATGCATCGGAGAACCCCCCATAGTTACCAGTCGGAGTATCAAATTCCTTTAATAAATTCTGCTTTAATAACCTAACCATCATAAAACCTAATACTAATGGCGTAATAATAGTTAGACTTATCGTCCACCAAGAGCCCAGCTTTATGTCAGAAATTTCGTTCGCATGTTCTTTTAAGCTTTTCAGTTGTCTTAGAATCCATGCAATTAACACCACTTCTACTAAACCAATTAAAGCAACACCAAATTGATTAATAAAGTAATCTGCAGCGTCTAGGAAATATAGCCCACCTTGTGTAGCAAATAGAAGGGAAATCAGTGCTGCTAATCCACCACCAAATGCCACTGCTTTCGTTCTCGATATTTTAAATTTATCAACTAATCCAGCTACATAAGTTTCGGTAATGGAGATTAATGATGATAACCCTGCTAATACAAGTGATGCAAAGAATAAGAATCCAAAAAGCGAATTCAGTCCAGGGAATTGGTTGATAATTTCAGGAAATACAACAAACGCTAACCCAATTCCATCCGATACTACCTCATCCACTCCAACTCCTTGTTGTGCTGCCATAAATCCAAGTACTCCAAATACACCAATACCAGCAAGAATTTCAAAACTAGAGTTACCAAATCCTGTAATAAATGCATTATTCGTTATATCTGATTTCTTTGGTAAATAACTGGAATAGGTAATCATAATCGCAAAGGCTATCGATAAACTAAAAAAGATTTGCCCATAGGCCGCTACCCATACATCTGCACTCATAATCTTACTAAAATCTGGTGTAAAGAACGCTTCTAATCCATCTAAAGCACCAGGTAGAGTAATTGCCCGAATAACGATAATTAGAAAAATAACAATCAATGCCGGAATAAAAATACGGTTAGCAATTTCAATACCTTTTTTAACACCTTTAAAAAGAATTCCTAATGTGATTACCCAAACAAGTAGTAATGGAATTAATACACCAGGAACCATACTACCTATTTCACCAGGTGCAACCGTACGCTGTAGGTATTCTTCCATTAAAAATCCACCTGTATCCTCCCCCCAATTTAAATTGAAAGAGAATACCGAATAAGACATTGCCCAGGCAATAATAACTGAGTAGTATGTGGAGATTACAAAGGCAACTAAGACTGCCCACCAACCAATAAATTCTGTTTTCTTATTCATTCTTCTAAACGATAATGGAGCAGATCCACGGTGTTTATGACCAATTGTAAATTCCATAATAAGGATTGGAATCCCCGCAGTTAATAACGCAAACAAGTAAGGGATTAAGAAAGCTCCTCCACCATTTTCATAGGCTACAGCAGGAAAACGCCAAATGTTTCCTAGACCAATAGCAGATCCAACTGCAGCCAAAATAAACCCAGCTCTTGTCCCCCATTGAGAACGTGTTTCCATTCAAAGACCTCCTCATGTTATTTTTTTCTCATTACACTATGTAAAGTGTTAATAAGTCAGGTGAGTAGCTATTCTAGCCATTTCAGTTGTGTTAGTTTTCTGAAATTACTGAACTTGTCTGTATTATAACGGTACTTTTTACTTATGTCAAAGTATTTTTTAAATTTTTTGTTTATTGAAAATTTGGGAATTTATGGATAAAAAAAGAGTTTAACTCTACCGCAAATAACACCACAAGGTAGAGTAAATCTACCATGTGACATTATTAAAGATAGTGTTAAACTCTAGATTATTTCTCGATTACATTATACTTACTGCTTCTTATTAAGTGTATAGACGATTAATCCTATTAGAATAATGATACCAATCGTAGCTAATAGTCCTACTAAAAGACTACCTGTTACCCCAATTAAGATATAACCGATAATGGAAGCGACCGCTACAATACATGCGTATGGTAGTTGCGTAATCACGTGATCAATATGATTAGCGCCTGCTCCAGTTGAAGAAAGAACCGTTGTATCCGATATTGGTGAAACATGATCTCCAAATACTGCCCCAGCCAGCACTGCAGCTAATGATGGGATAATTAACTCCGGATCTGCAATTGCCATGACATTAGCGGCGATTGGCAGCATAATTCCGAATGTTCCCCAAGAAGTACCAGTGGACAACGCCATCAGACCTGAAATAACAAAGAAAATGACTGGTAAAATACTAGGACTAATATTAGCATTTTCAGCTACTACTGCTAGATATTCACCTGTTTCTAAAGTAGAAATAATCGAACCAATCATCCACGCTAATAATAGAATATAGATAGCTGGAAGCATTGCTTTAATACCTTCTACTAATACAATCCCCGTCTTCGTCTCTTGTTTTCCCTGCCCTAAATATAATAGACAGGCAACGAGTACTGCAGCAATACCACCAATAAATAAGGAGAAGTTAACATTCGTATTCTCAAAAATAGAAAGTATTGTGACCGCGTCACCACTTGCTCTTGCTCCAGTGATTATCATGGAGCTTATCGTCGTAATTAATAAAACAATGATCGGAATTATTAAATGATAAACGCTTCCCTTTGCACTTGGCTTGAATGCATTCGTTAAATCTCCTGGAACAGTTTTTCCTTTAGGAATAACTTCACCAGTTGTTATGGCATGATTTTCATGCTTTTTCATTGGTCCAATATTTAAGTTAAAGAAGGCCGTTATAAAAACAAGTAATAATGCGCCAATTGCATAGAGATTATATGGAATCATTCTTATGAATGTCTCTAATGGCTGTAATCCTGTCATTACTACTAATCCACCAACAACTCCAATGAGATAAGCTCCCCAGCTAGAAATCGGTGATATAACCGTGATTGGTGCTGAAGTTGAATCGATATAGTATGCTAGCTTTGCACGTGAAATATTATGTCTATCTGTTAAAGGTCTTGCAATCTGTCCAACAGCTAAGGCATTAAAATAATCATCGATAAATATAATAATACCTAAAATCGGAGCCATAAGCTGTGCCCCTCTTCGTGTCTTAATTCTAGCCACCATCCAATTACCGAAGGCTCTGCTGCCTCCTGACGCTTGCAGTAAAGCAGTCATCATTCCTAATAAAAGTAAGAATCCGATTAACTGAAGGCCGCCAGTATTAAGTGCTCCATCTGAGATGAATATCCCATAAAATGCACCCCAGATTTCCTTTATACTACCCCACACATAAAAATCGTGAATCAATAATGCACCTACTGCAATTCCTACTCCTAATGACAAGAGTACCTTTCTTGTTAATAAAACTAAAACAAGCATAATAATTGCGGGAATAAGAGAATAAATTGTTCCTTCCATATTACTACCTCCATTGATGTAATTAGTATGTGCTGTGTGACCATGGAGATACGCTTGTCAAAATTTCTTTTTCTACACAAAAAAGCAATGATAGAAAATAACCTATCATTGCTTATGCATATACGTTATCCTCCATTTCGATCTGTAGTTCTCCATGCCCATTTCCAGCATGACAGTGTGCCTCTTATTCAAAGACACCCCAGCAATAATAAGTTCGACCCTTATTACGCTTCGGCAAACGAGCCTTTCATCAATAATCATCGTTGTCATTCTCCTATTGATTACTCATCTTGTTCGCACCTCTACCTCACCGATCTGATAAGGTTTATTATGAAATTATCACTAGCGTTGCATAAATAATGTCTGAATTTTCCGGTTATTATTCTCTTCTTTTTTGATGAAAAAGAAAGACAACTAAGCAAAAGTAGTAAACATCCATTTTTTTACTATAACGTCTTAACTAAGTATCAACGACAACCAATTGCTTTATGGAACACTTTTTCCCTCGATCTTGCGTATCCATATATGCGCAGATTGCCACAAGACAGCCTTTAAATAGCGACTGATCTGTAAATAGGTGCGTTGACTATTGGTTTCGAGTTGTATCAACACGTTTAAACAGTACACGATCATCGCGATGTAGACTTGATTATGTACAGCTTGTTCACTCTGACCATAAAACTTTTTAATATTTAAGTGCTGTTTCATCCACTTGAAAAATAGTTCGATCGCCCAGCGAGATTTATACAGTTCTGCGATTTCATCTGCACCTAAATCAAAGCGATTAGTCAGTAAATGCAACTCATTTCCTTTGGTATCCATCACTTTCAACAGTCTAAATACATTCTCTGAACGATTTTGTGTCGTACCAATCACTACTATTTCATCGGATAAAACAGACGAATCTTCTGGTAAAGAGCAGGTTTCTAATGTACGAGTGACCGCATTTTTGCGCAAGCGTGAGACGAAAAAGTAACCGTCGTCTGTCATACGATCAAACCGTTCGTAATCCAAATAGCCTCGATCAAACACATACATACATTCTTTATCGTCAACCAATACTTCGAGTTGACCTCGATCGTGTTCTTTCGCATTCGTGAGCTTGGCTTCATCGGGATAGGAACAACCTTTTTCCATAAAAACAAGACGCAAATGGAGTTTGACACCGGCCTTTGTTTTACGGAAGTTTGCCCAACGGTGGTTATTCAAGCTTAACGGTAAGGTACTTGAATCGATGATTTTGAGTGGTGTTGTCCTTTTTCGTCTGGTTTGAAAGTCAGATTTGTCGTGAATTTGCGCTACCAATCGAAGAAAAATGGCTTGAAAAAAATCTGTCGGAATTTGATTGAGTCTCCTTCCTAATTGGGAGAAGCTAATGGCCTCCAAATTGGTGGCATCTTGTAAATCTTCCGAGAAGACACAATCGCTTAAAGCGCGTAAACTTTCCGTTTCATGAAGCTGTGCATACAACAATAATTTCAAGAAAGATTGGGTATAAAGCTTTTTCGTATAGTAATCTAATTGATAGTTTTCCACTTGTTCCTGTAAAAAGTCAGATGAAATAAGCGAAAACCATTGTTCAAATGATGTTTTTCGAGTAAACTTATCCATGTGTTTGTCCTTTATTTTGGATTTGGATCGGTTTACTACCATCCAACCATTATAAAGGATTTTTTTATGAATAAACAATATATCAGAATATTTTAATTTTTATATGTTTGCAAATTATTTTAATGCGACGCTAGTGTGAAATTATGAATATACTATACTATGATTTTAATCATCTTGCAAGTCTTCTTTCGGAACTGCGATAGATGGATTCCCACTTGTACCTCCAAAAAATTCTGGTACTTCACCCATTACTAAGTTTTTGTCAATCAATATTCTAGTACTTACTTTTGTCACTTCCGTTGTAAATGGTATAACAATTTGGACATCTGCCTCTACCTGAACATAGAGTGAAACAAAGACATTATTAATCCCTAATTGTTCTTTTTCCTCTATTAATTCTGTCTCAACACTACCTACTAGCTCTAAATTTACCGGTAATCTTGGACCTAAATTAGCTAATATAGAATTCCCAGTTGCTTGGCCTATTGGTATTTCGATTACGGTCGGATCACGGTCAACAAGTTCTTCCACCGTATCCCCATACACGTCTGGTTCTCCAAGAGGGTCGCTATATTGGGGAGGAGTTCCTCGATTCATACTATGAAAAAACTCTTCCACACGGTCAGTTGCTGCTCGATTGATTTTATTAACAACAGAGGAATCCCAACCAACTATCGATATATAACCAGCCTCATTTGTTTCTGTTATCGCTACATCTTCAAACGTATATTCTTCCGCAAACTTAACTGCAGAATTAATACCTCTAGTGGCAAATTCCCTTGTTTTTGTCTCGGCAACTTCCATGATGGTCGGGGTTATTTTCTTATCTATAAATTCTAAGCTAAAATACGTTATCACAATAACTAATATAAATGAAATCATTAATATATATCGCGATGGAGGTGTTGTTCTTCCACCTTTAAAACCGATTCGATGCCTTCTCATAAAAATACCTCCTCAGTACAAATTTTATGCTTGTTCTAAGGAGGGTAGGACTAAATTTTTAGATTAGATTACATTTCGTAATCATGATATTCAATTGTTTTGATAAATCAATCATATATGGTTCAACCTCTCGTTCCTCTTCTTTCAAAATTCTAATGATAGGTCGATCACAAATATGTTTGTTCTGATGAACGACAACACCTTGTCGTTTATCATTTAATTCAACTGAAATTCCATTAGGATAAACAGCCACACTGTTTTTGAAAGCCTCAATAATTCGAATATCAAATTGATTAATAGCACTACTATATAGAAGCTCAAGCCCCTCATGAGGAAGCATGGCTTTACGATATACCCGATTACTTGTAACTGCGTCAAAGACATCTGCTGCACCAATAATTTGGGCAAACAAATGAATTTCATTGCCTTTTAATCCACGTGGATATCCACTACCATCTATTCTTTCATGGTGCTGGTATGCACAATGTGCTACAACAGCGGAATAATTATAATTCTTCCTTAATAGCTCATACCCGAGCGTAGTATGGGTTTTCATGATAGCAAACTCTTCATCTGTAAGTCGTTCTGGCTTTTGGACAATATCAGGATCAATGAACACCTTTCCAATATCGTGAAGCATTGCCCCTTTACCAAGTTCACTTAACTCTTTTGCATTTAACTTTAACTCAGCACCAATTGCTAAGGAATAAATAGTAACATTTAAAGAATGTTGGAAAACATAGTCATCCGTTAGATATATATCCGTTAACAGTGTGATCGATTCATCATGACTATCTATTTCAGCCATAATTCTACCAATTATATCCGTTAGATTCTTTCCCTCTTCATCTAACACAGAGGAATTTTTGTTTAGTTTATGTGCTTGAATACTATCAAAGAGCCTTTTCATGGAAGATGTAGCATCCTGCCGAAGTCGTTCCGATATTACTGGTTCAATTACAATATCTTTTGTTTTCTCATCTTCAATATAAACATATGTAATCCCTTGTTGCCCTAACCGCTCAATAAGCCTCTTTGTAAGTGGGACTCCATTATGGAGTAAAATGGTGCCATTATCACGATATATCGTTTGTCCCAGAATATCTCCTGGTTGAGCTGATGCTGTAGCGACTAATCTCATTCATGTACTCCTAACCAGCCTTTGATAAAAGCGGCATTTTTCGACATTATTATAACCATATAGTATCAAATCTGCTATGAAAAAGCTATCTTAAGAAAGAACATCTGTCTACGGTTTCCTCGATATTTTACCAACAAAAAATGCCTCACAACGGAGACATTTTACGCTATTCGTTTCAAGGCCTCTTTTCCACTCATTCCTACTTCCCAGCCAAATTGCTCTTTTGAAGCTTCCGTAACTTTTTCAAGAGGTGCCTCTAATAAATCTTCAATGGTACGTACTCCTACCGCTCTCGCAGCAATCACTTGACGATCTTTTAATTTTTCACTTAATAAATCCACATCCAGTGCTCCACACATGATATACCCAATTTCATTGGTTATCATTAACAGATTTGTTTTAGGAAGTTCCACCTTAATTGCAGTGAACATAATCCCGTTTACTTCAAGAGGATTAATCGTAATCATAATCCATGACGCCTCCTTTGCATGCTCCCTATATTACTATGCAAATAGGAGGTCATGTGTCACGACTTTATCCTCGGCGGACATGGGGAGAGATGTGTCTGATTACGGTTCTCATGTGACCTTGCGTGGGATAGATGTGCCCATTTTCGGTTTACTTGCGACCTTGCTCGGGGGAGATGCACCCGATTTCGGTTCTCATGCACCCTTGCGTGGGATAGATGTGCCCATTTTCGGTTTACTTGCGACCTTACGTGGGGGAGATGCACCCGATTTCGGTTCTCATGCGCCCTTGCGTGAGGTAGTTGAGCCCTTTTCCGGTGTACATGCGCCCTTGTTCGGGGGAGATGTGCCCGATTTCGGTTCTCATGTGACCTTGCGCAAGGTAGATGAGCCCTATCCCTGCACACATGCGCCCTTGCGTGGGGAAGATGTGCCCTTTTCCGATTCACTTGCTCCCTTGCTCGGAGAAGATGCGCCCGATTTCGGTTCTCATGCGCCCAAACGCGAACAAGATGCACCATACCCTAGCCCGGTTTAACTATCCAAAATGCTCCATAAGTGTGTCTCTTAAATAATCTCTCATAAACTTTGGTAGCATATAGGATTTCTTATCTGATTTCGCAACTTCAGGTAATAATCGACCAAATGTAAAGGTGTCAGCTACTACCACACTAAATTTTCGTTCAATATCTACTGGTTCCTCTCCCATGAGCACTTGGACTACATATTCCTGTCCATTTTGATGAAAGTCCGTCTCAACCTCTACCCCAGAGAAAACCATTCTTCCTAATACTTTCCCCCGGAAGCCAAATCCTTTTAAGGGAAACTCCATAAACTCTCTTGTAAGGGATGCTCGGACAACTTCAAGCAGTTCAGCACCAGTAAGTTCTACTATACAAGGATTAATGGGATGCGGGCATACTCGATGAATATCTCCAAGTGTTATTTCGCCCTTTGGAAAACCTTCTAATAATAATCCAGTATTAAACATCGCACAATCGGCTTCCGTTATGTTCCTAATTTTATTCGTTAGAAGCTGCATAATTTTTGACTGCTGATACCAATTAACTTCTATAGACTCTGTAAGTTCAACCACTTTTTCATCTAGAATCTCATCTGCTCGTGCTTGTAGATTATCTAATGACTTTTTTGTAGCTTTATCAATAGAGAATTCCGAAATATCGGTTGTATGGGCTTGCTTGTTAATAAGCTTTTGCTGTTCATGATCCCAGGTCAACATTACCTCACCGATAAAATGACAATGTTTCCCAGCTGCTGTAATTATTGCTTGATTAACCGCCTCACCCGTACGGAGCAGATGATGCGTATGGCCGCCAATGATGACATCAATATCCGGAAATCTTCTAGCGATTTCTTGATCCTCACTAATACCTAAATGTGACAATAATACCATTATATCTGTCTTTTCTTTCAGCTCATGAACCACATTCTCTAACACGTCATATGGGTCAGAAACATGCCATCCTAATAACTCATAATAATCATTAAAAGGAGCTGTAAGCCCAATTACACCTATCCTCACGCCGTGTAAGCTTTTTATAATAGCAGTGGATTGAAGCCAATCTGGTAATTGGTTTTGTAAACTCTCTAAATTAGCACAAACAACAGGAAAAGTTGCGTCATCATACAGATGAAACAACTCCTCATGCCCAAATGTTATCCCCTCATTGTTACCGATCGTAACCAAGTCATAACCAAGATCATTTAATAATGATACATTTCCTTTCCCCATTAACGCTTCCGAAATCGGATGGACCCTATCCACATGATCTCCAATATCCACTAGCCAATATGATTCGTTATTTCTTTCCCTTTTTGCTTTTGCTTCCTTCATAAATGTTGCAACTCTAGGCCACTGTTCAAAATTACTATGTAAGTCATTTGTGTAATAGAAATATAAATTCTCTTGCATAAAAAATCTCCTTAACCTGTTAACCCATTTATAATCATGCGTATACCAATTAGCACTAATGTTATTCTTAAAATCCACTCTAATGTCTTACCTTTTAATATTTGGCTTACCTTAGCCCCCAGCTTGCCACCAATCCATGCTCCAGGGATGAAGAATAGTACATATTCCCAGACAATATGCCCGAGAGCAATATGTGTCGTAGCACCAATAATACTTACAAAAAAGATCATAAACATTGATGTAGCTGTTGCGATGTGTACTGGAAATCCGAATAGTAATATCATCGCTGGGACCATAATCGATCCCCCACCTATTCCAAACAATCCAGACAATGTACCAACAATTAAAGAAAGGAAAAAAGCAAACCAAGTAGAAACAGTATAGTGATAAACCTTTCCATCAACATGAAATGTCCGTTGATTCTTGCCATTTGATACCGTTTTCTTGTGTGGCTGTTGCTTTATAAAAAACAACATGGAAATCCCTATCACTATTACGCCAAAATACAATAAAAATGCCTCAGTCTCCATAAATTGATTCAGCCAAGAGCCTACTATACTACCTGGAATACTTCCGAATAAGAAAAGTAATCCGGTTTTATAATCTACTCTACCATCTTTCAAATAAGCAAGTGTCGACGCTAAAGAAGTAAATATCATTGTGATTAAAGAAATACCAACTATTGCCTGTGGTGTTGCCCATTCAAACCCTGGTACAAACTGGTAAAGCAGGATGAGAATTGGGATTAATATTACACCACCACCAAGCCCAACTAGACTACCAACAAATGCTGTTAAAATGCCAACTATTATACAAATTAAAAATACCAAGTTAAAACCCTCTGTCCTTTATTATCTATACTGTTCATTTTAGCATTGTTTTGTAAAGATTCCTACCGAACTATTTAATGAAATCTTAACGATTGAATGACGGTCAGGTGCATTTGGATGCAGCAGATTATCTTATGATTACGAACATGTAGCTTCATGTAGAAAAATAGAAGACGAACTTATATCGTTCATCTTCTATACGCAAAAATAATATCATGCTTTTGATACCTTCTATATTATGCTATTATATACAATTCTATAAATATAAGGGGTGTACCAATATGAATAACAAAAAAGTCAATTTTAATCTACCTTAATTATTTTAAATGGTAATAATACTATCCAATTGAAGATATGTCCCAAAGGAATGTAAAAACACAATACAAACCCTTGCCACAAACATTGATGTGACAAGGGTTCTTTGTTATTAACCGATTGAACCTTCCATCTCGAACTTAATTAAACGGTTCATTTCTACCGCATATTCCATTGGAAGTTCTTTTGTAAATGGTTCAATGAAGCCCATTACGATCATTTCAGTAGCTTCTTCCTCGGTTAAACCTCTACTCATTAAGTAGAATAGTTGTTCTTCCGATACTTTAGAAACTTTTGCTTCGTGTTCTAGTGAGATATTATCATTTAAGATTTCATTGTAAGGAATCGTATCTGAAGTTGATTCATTATCAAGGATAAGTGTATCACATTCGATATTCGCACGCGCACCATCTGCTTTACGTCCAAAGTGAACGATACCACGGTAAGATACTTTACCACCTTGCTTAGAGAATGACTTCGACACAATTGTAGAAGATGTGTTTGGTGCTAAATGATGCATTTTTGCACCGGCATCTTGTACTTGCCCTTTACCTGCAATAGCAATAGAAATCGTGTTACCACGAGCTCCTTCGCCTTTAAGAAGAACTGCAGGATATTTCATCGTTAATTTGGAACCGATATTACCATCAATCCATTCCATCGTTGCATTAGCGTCACAAACAGCACGCTTCGTAACTAGGTTATACACATTATTTGCCCAGTTTTGGATGGTTGTATAACGGCAATACGCATCTTTCTTAACAATAATTTCAACAACCGCACTATGAAGTGAGTTTGTTGTATACACTGGAGCTGTACATCCTTCTACATAATGAACAGATGCACCTTCATCCACGATAATTAATGTTCTTTCAAACTGTCCCATATTTTCAGAGTTAATACGGAAATATGCTTGAAGTGGTGTATTTGTTTTTACACCTTTTGGAACATAAATAAATGAACCACCAGACCAAACTGCAGAATTTAACGCTGCAAATTTATTGTCAGAATAAGGAATTACAGTACCAAAGTACTCCTTAAATAACTCTTCGTTTTCTTTAAGAGCCGTATCTGTATCTTTAAATACAATTCCTAACTCTTCTAAGTCTTCTTTTAAGCTATGGTATACAACCTCTGATTCATATTGAGCAGAAACCCCTGCCAAGTATTTTTGCTCTGCTTCTGGAATACCTAAACGGTCGAATGTTTGCTTGATTTCAGCAGGTACCTCATCCCAAGTTCTACCTTGTTTTTCAGATGGCTTTACATAATAAACAATCTCATCGAAATCAAGTCCTGATAGATCTCCACCCCATTGTGGCATTGGACGCTCATAGAAATGCTCTAATGCTTTTAGGCGATAATCTAGCATCCATTCAGGTTCTTCTTTCATTTTAGAAATTTCTTCCACGACTCTTCGTGTTAAACCACGTTCTGTACGGAAAATGGAAACGTCTTTATCACGAAAGCCATATTTATACTCTTCTATTTCAGGCGCTTTCTTTGCCATTATAAACCCTCCTTATAGTATCGTACGTAAAGCTAGTCTTTTTCATGAACTCCTTTTTCCATTGCTTTCCATGCTAAGGTTGCGCATTTAATTCGGGCTGGGAACTGTGAGACTCCGCTAAGTGCTTCTGCATCTCCTAAGTCCAAATCCGATTCAATTTCTTCCCCAAGCATCATGTCAGAAAAGAGCTTAGACATTGCCAGTGCTTCAGATACTTTCTTTCCTTTAATTGCTTGTGTCATCATCGATGCAGAGGACATACTGATGGAACACCCTTCTCCTTGAAACTTCGCGTCCATTACGATTCCATCTTCTACTTGAAGCTGAAGTTGAATTCGATCTCCACAAGTAGGATTGTTCATATCCACCGTTAGTGCATCACCCTCGAGTTCTCCTCGGTTTCTTGGGTTTTTATAATGATCCATGATGACTTGTCTGTACAGTGTTTCCAAATTGTTAAAAGACATGACCGAAAAACTCCTTCGTCTTCAAGAGTCCGTCTACTAATTTTTCTACATCATCTTCGGTATTATATAGATAAAAGCTTGCTCTTGCAGTTGCTGTAACATTTAACCACTTCATTAATGGTTGGGCACAATGATGTCCCGCTCGAACAGCAATACCAAAGGAATCTAATGCAGTTGCTACATCATGTGGATGAACATCTCCAAGATTAAATGTTACAAGAGCAGCTCGATGTTCTGGTCCATATACTTTAATTCCTTCAACAGTACGTAATCGGTCCATGACATAATCTGCTAGCTTTTGCTCATGTGCTAATATATTATCCATACCAACTTCTTCTAAAAAGTCAATCGCAGCAGCTAGACCAATAGCACCGCCAATGATTGGTGTACCACCTTCGAATTTCCAAGGAAGCTCTTTCCAAGTGGAATCTTGGAGGGAAACAAAATCAATCATTTCGCCACCAAATTCTACTGGTTCCATTTCTTCTAATAACTCTCTTTTTCCATAAAGAACACCTATACCAGTTGGTGCAAGCATTTTATGACCAGAAAAAGCATAGAAGTCACAGTCCAAATCTTGAACATCCACTTTCATATGTGGAATACCTTGTGCTCCATCTACTACTAGAATAGCACCCTTATCATGCGCAATTTTAGCAATTTCTTTAATTGGGTTTATTGTACCCAATACATTGGAAACATGTGCAATTGCTACAATCTTCGTGTTATCCGTAATTAATTGACGATAATCTTCTAAGGCTACTGTACCATCATCCTGTAATGGAACATAGGATAATGTCGCTCCAGTAGCTTTTGCTGCTTGTTGCCAAGGAATAATATTACTATGATGCTCCATAGGCGTAATTAAAATCTCATCACCTGGTTTTAAGTTAGCTCGCCCATAGCTTAAGGCAACTGAATTAATCCCAGTAGTAGTACCACGATTAAAAATAATTTCTCCAGTACTTCTTGCATTAATGAATCGCCGAATCTTCTCACGTGCACCTTCATATTGATCCGTAGCACGAGAACCAAGCGTATGAACACCTCGGTGGACATTAGCATTATCAAAACGATAATACTTCTCAACAGCTTCAATAACCGAGATGGGCTTTTGAGAAGTAGCAGAAGAATCGAGATATACTAATGGATGGCCATTGACTTCCTGATCAAGAATCGGAAACATTTGCCTGATGGCTTTTACATCCATTAGTTAACTTTCCTTTCAATTACTTGTTTCAATTGCTTCTTAACGGCAGCAATAGGTAATTGAGATACTACTGGATCTAAGAATCCATGAATAATTAAACGCTCTGCTTCTTCTTGTGTAATACCACGGCTCATCAAGTAATACAATTGCATTGGATCAACACGTCCAACAGATGCAGCGTGTCCTGCTGTTACATCATCTTCGTCAATAAGTAGAATTGGGTTAGCATCTCCACGGGCTTTTTCACTTAACATAAGGACACGAGAGGTTTGCTCATTATTCGCACCAGATGCACCGTGCTCAATTTTCCCAATTGCATTAAATATGGAAGTTGCACTTTCTTTCATCACACCACGTTGCAGGATTTGTGCGTCCGAATTTTTACCCCATTGGGCAATTTTTGCAGTAAAGTTTTGAATCTGTTTTCCACGTCCAACTGTTACAGCATTTGCATTGGAAACGGAGCCATCACCAATTAGGTGTGTCACATTCTCTGATACAGTATTACCATCGTTCATTTGGCCAAGAGCCCAGTCGATGGTTGCGTGACGGTAAGCGACACCACGACGATTAATATAAGTAGTGGTTCCTGCAGCAAAGTTATCCACCGCACCGAAAGAAATCTTCGCATTATCTTGCGCAATTACTTCCGTTACAATATTAGCTACAGTTGCTTCTTCTTTGTTATTTGAAATATAGTTTTCCACATACGTTACTTCACTATTTTCATCTGCAACTACGAGTACATGGTTTACAAGTGCTACTTCTGGATCCTCTTGCCAGAATACCGCTTGAAGTGGTTCTTCAATTTGTACGTTCTTCGGAACATATACAAAGATTCCACCATTCATTAATGCTGCATGTAAAGCAGTTAATTTATGTTCATCAATGGATACGGCATCTTTCATGTAGTAGCGCTTCACTAAATCCTCATGCTCTTTTAAAGCTGTGAAAATATCAGTGAAAATAACACCTTTATTCATTAAGTCTTCATTAAGTTTAGCGAAAGCTACAGTATGATTACGTTGAATAACAAGATTCTCTGGTAAGTTATCCACATCAAAGAAATCTTGAATTTCAGCAGGTAATTCTGTTAATGAAGAAATGGTTTCACCTGTAGCAACATGCTTGAACCGAGTGAAATTCCAATTGCCAATTTTTGTTTTATCTGGTTTTGGTAATTCTAACGATTCAGCTTGTTCTAGTGCATTGACACGTAATTCTTTCATCCATATAGGTTCATTACGTTCGCTAGAAAACTGTCCAATATAACTTTTATCATAAGGTAGCTTTGTGTCTACAGTCATATTACCCCTCCTAACTATTAAGCGTTTTGTCCAACTGTTTCGTCTTCGATACCTAATTCTTCTTTAATCCAGTCATATCCTTCTGCTTCTAAACGTTGAGCTAATTCAGGACCACCAGATTTCACAACGCGACCTTGCATCATCACGTGTACGAAGTCTGGAGTAATATAATTTAATAGACGTTGGTAGTGTGTAATGATTAAGCAACCAAAGTTTTCGCCGCGCATTTTGTTAATACCCTTCGAAACAACTTTCAATGCGTCAATATCCAGACCAGAGTCAATTTCATCAAGAATTGCAATGTCAGGCTTGATTTGCATTAATTGAAGGATTTCATTACGTTTCTTCTCTCCACCAGAGAATCCTTCGTTTAAGTATCTTGTTGCCATGCTTTGATCGATTTCTAGGAAATCAAGATCTTTATCTAGATCCTTAATGAATTTCATTAAAGGAATTTCATCGCCTTCTTCTCGACGAGCATTAATTGCAGAACGCAAGAAATCAGAAGTCGTTACACCACTAATTTCACTAGGATATTGCATTGCTAAAAATAGACCTGCACGTGCACGCTCATCTACTTCCATTTCTAATACGTCTTCGCCATTTAATAGAACTGACCCTTCCGTAATTTCATACTTCGGATGTCCCATAATTGCAGATGCAAGAGTTGATTTACCTGTTCCGTTCGGTCCCATAATTGCATGGAATTCTCCGCCTTTAATTGTTAAATCAACGCCTTTTAATATCTCTTTACCTTCAATTGAAACATGAAGATTTTTAATTTCTAATGTAGATCCTGCCATATCGATACCTCCATATATTGTTATCTTATTTGGATATGATAAATAATGATATCCATTCTCAATTTATTCTCATTACAATCTTATAGCATTTCGAATTGATTATCAACTTTTTTAGGTTGTATAAATCGAATGATATTTTAATTGTTTTTCCCTATGTTTTGTATGGATTTATAAGGTGTTGCTAGTCCCCTTAACAGTCCGAATCGTCTAACACTTTCCTATATAAGGAGTGACCTAAGCTAAATCTATCCTCCCTCCTACAGAAGATGCGTAGAGAAGATGTCACGATGCAAAAGAGATGCCTCCTGAAAACAGTCCCATTGACCTATCCATCCTTCATCTCCACATAGTAGGTAGAATGGTTGAACTTATATAGTTTAAGTAACAGCAACTTCGACAAAAAACTGAGGATATTCATTTGAACATCCTCAGCATCATTCACATTATTTAAAAAGATTACTATCAATTTCCGCCAATAGTTGCTTGCATTGGTTGTATTCTTCTTGCCTTTTCTTTTCAACTTGCATGCGATTGTCTAAGTTTCGGCAGTATTCAGCGTACCCCATTTGATGTGATGCTTGCAGTGCTTTTTCCATTTCTGAGGTATAGTTCATTTTTATCTCACTAGAAATAGTGAATCATCCCTTTTGTTTTGTATTTGACATGTTAAGTTTAACACGCCAAATATATGACACCAAGTCGTGTTGAATTTCGAAAATCGATGAATAATACTATTTATCCTCATTAAAACGATATAGTATTATTTTCTACAAACATTTAACCAATTTCTTTAGAATGCTTCATCTTCCTCTAATCATTTAAGGCACTGATACATTCTTCTTCTGTACTTATATCCCTGCATACCGCCCCGATGATTCCATAGAATAAATTTCACCTATTCTAAATGCAAAATAAAAGAGACTAACCTTGGTCAGCCTCTTTTCTCCATATTAGTTATTGCCACCTACAGGTACTACAGCACCATTATATTTATCCATAATGAAGTTTTGAATTTCTTCTGACTGTAAGACTTCTACAACTTTCTTCAAGTCTTCATTATCTTTGTCTTCTGCACGTGCAGCAATAATATTAACGTAGTCTGATTCTTCTCCTTCAATAAATAAAGCATCCTCTAAAGGCGTAAGTCCTGCCTCAATCGCATAGTTTGTATTAATTGCTACAAGAGCGTCTGCTTCATTATTATAAGCCTCAATTAAGAATTCAGGATTCACTTCGCCAAACAAGAACTGAAGGTTTAATGGGTTTTCTACAATATCTTCTTGGCTAGGGTGGCCTGTGTCTGCATCATCTGCAATTTTAATTAATCCTTGTGCTTCGAATAATTGCAGAATGCGATAATGGTCGGGGTCATTACGACTAATAATAACCTCTGTACCTTCTGGAATATCATCTACACTTGTAATATTCTTAGAATATACACCCATAGGTTCAATATGAATACCACCTAAATTAACAAGGTCATAGCCTTTTTTCGGATCGTTGATGTCCTTTTCAAAGAATGGAATATGCTGGAAGTAGTTCGCATCAATAGTTCCTTCATCTAGATCAAGGTTTAACAAGTTGTAATCGGAATACTCTTCAATTTCAATAGTAACTCCTTCTTCCTCTAGTAACGGTTTAGCTTTTTCTAATACTTCTGCATGAGGAGTACTTGTAGCACCGATTTTGATGACATTGTCATCACTTCCACAAGCAGCTAACAAACTAATAAGTAAAATAGATAGTAGAACTAATAATTTCTTCATTTGGTAATCTCCTTTTATTCAATGTATTTTATCTTTTATCCAATTTATTAGTAATAAAGTCACCAATGAATTGGAATATGAAAACAATAATAACAATTAAAACGGTACATACAAACACGACATCAAAGTCACGTCGTACAAATCCATGATAATAGGCAAAGTCACCAAGGCCACCTGCACCGATAACACCAGCTACCGCCGTATATCCTATTAATGCAATAGCAGTTACTGTTATACCAGAGACAAGAGCTGGCATGGATTCCGGTAACAACACTTTAAAAATGATTGTTTTTGTTTTAGCGCCCATTGACTGTGCTGCCTCGACAACGCCTCTATTAACCTCACGCAATCCAATCTCTACTAACCTTGCATAAAACGGGGCTGCACCTACAATCAACGCTGGAATCGCAGCATTAGGCCCCCTAATGGTTCCGATTAAGAATTTAGTGAATGGAATCAATAACAATATAAGAATAATAAACGGAATAGCTCGAAATACGTTTACGATTGTGGCTACAATAAAATTCAATACTTTATTTTCCCAAAGTCCACCATTTGAAGTTAAATAAAGTAAAAGTCCTAATATTATTCCAAAAATAACCGTCCCAACTAAGGCTAAAAGGGTCATATAGAACGTTTCACCCGTTGCCACTAGTAATTTCTCTATTACTACATTAGGAAATAATTCATTAAGCATGGTTTAAAACCTCCACTTCTACAGTGGTTTTTTCCGTAATATATTGGATTGTATTGTTTATTTCATGGTCACTTCCGTTAATTTGTACTACTAGGGTCCCATAAGCACCAAGTTTAGTTTGCGTAATTTTCCCTTGAAGAATATTGACTTCAATTTCAAAATCCTTAGATAACTGACTAATTAATGCTTGATTGGCAGAATCCCCGACGAAATGTAAACGAACAACCCTTCCACTTGTATAAACATCTAATAATTGACTCAAATCACCATCTGAGTCACCCATCACTTGTTCGACGAATTTCTTAGTAACGGGCTGCTTTGGTTTGAGGAACACATCTAGCACATCCCCCTGCTCCACAATCTTTCCTTTTTCCATCACAGCAACTCGGTTACAAATTTTCTTGATAACATGCATTTCATGGGTAATTAATATAATGGTAAGTCCTAATCTTTCATTAATATCCACCAAAAGGTCTAATATGGAATCCGTTGTTTCTGGATCTAATGCAGAGGTTGCTTCATCACATAATAACACTTTAGGATTATTCGCAAGTGCTCTTGCAATACCAACTCGCTGCTTCTGTCCGCCACTTAATTGAGAAGGATATGCATTCTCTCTTCCAGCAAGTCCTACAAGCTCAATTAGTTCCTTTACTCGATCTTCTCTTTCTTTTGCAGGAACTCCAGCAATCTCTAATGGAAATGCAATATTCTCACGAACTGTACGTGACCATAGAAGATTAAAATGCTGAAAAATCATCCCAATATCCTGTCTAGCAATTCTTAGTTCATTCTTATTCATTGCCGTTATATTTTTGCCTTGAATGGATACCTGACCAGAAGTAGGGTCTTCGAGACGATTTAGCAAACGAATAAATGTACTTTTTCCCGCACCACTATAGCCAATCACACCAAATATATCACCATCTTCAATGGTTAAACTTAAATTATCCACTGCTTTGATTTCTTTCTGATCAAAGCGAAATACTTTTGTCAGATCTTTAATAGATATCATTCCATATCCCTCCTCTTTCTATGATGTACTAATTTCGGAAATGCATAAATATATTCGTATCTATATCACGTCATGATAAGAAGTGATTTTGCTCTTTCCAAATAAAAAACGCCTTTCTGCAAGAGAACAGAAAGACGTAATAGTAAATATTAAATCCTAACGTTCCCTCATCTTTCAAAGCCAATTGCTTTGTAGGACTTGGCACCTTTTTCAAACACGAAAGTTTGAAGGTTGCCGCGGTATCATAGGGCCTTTCCCTCCACCGCTCTGGATAAGAGATTTATATTATTCAATTTTTCAACAGAATTTACTATATCATCAGTATATAGACGTGTCAATAAAAAAATGCAATACAATTTATTATTTATCTCGAAATAAATCTGGTTGATATTCTAAAAGGTAACGATATATATTCCCAATCGATTGAAATGCATAGATTTTTTCTTTAATATCATGATCCTTCTTTATGACAAGACAAGGAACACTTTCGATTTTATTGTCTTGCATGAAATCCGGATACAAAGAAGCATTCATTTCATAAAATATGTCCTCTTGATGCACTGCTTCTATCTTATCTAGCATTGTCCTGGCTATGTGGCAAGTACCACAAAAAGGGGTAGATATATACAGTAAATATTCTTGTTGTTCAAGAACTTCTTTGGAAATCTCGTTCAATTTATCACCTACTTGAAAGCTAGACTAAATAATGGGGATTAACAGCGATTTGCTTACCAAGTAGAAGCATTGCTAAAATTCGTTCTGGGGTAGCAGCTACTTCTCGATACTCACTACTAACATAAATATGCTCTGCATGTGGTAACTCAAGGGAAAGTTGTTTCCGAAGCTTCATCCCAGATTTGTCTTCATCAACAAAGATATAAACATCCTTTTCATCCAACTGATAGGTTTCTAGCATTTCATCAAAACGTTCTATATCAAACGTTCCATTCGTACAAATAATTGTAATCTGGTCATTAATAACTTTCTCAAGTTGCCTTTTATCCGTTAAACCCTCAACAATTATAACACGTTCAGTTTGATGTGAAATCATGGTAGATCCCCCTCATATGATTAGAGCGTAAGGCGTCCAAACACAAATAGGTGAACATATCTCAATCGGGACTGACGCCTTGAGCTGGATATTTTTGAAATGAAAACTGACTCTTTTCCGTAAAGCTTGGAAAAAAGTCAGTCTTAGATGTTTAACATATTATTCTTGTTCGAGTAGTTCTTTATATGCCTCAGGTGAAAGTAGATTATCAAGCTCAGATTCATCACTAGGCTCGATGACAATCATCCATGCACCTTCATATGGAGCTTCGTTTACAAGCTCAGGGCTATCCTCTAAATCTGTATTTACTTCGACAATTTTCCCACTAATAGGCGCATATAATTCAGACACTGTTTTTACAGACTCAACGCTACCAAAAGGCTCATCAACTTGTATTTCATCTCCAACCTCTGGAAGCTCAACAAATACGATATCACCTAATTCGTCCTGAGCGAAGTCTGTAATCCCTACACGAACAGTGTTACCTTCTTTTTTTACCCATTCATGTTCTTTTGAATATAATAAGTCGTTTGGTAAGCTCACGTAAAATCCCTCCGAATAATTGGTTGTACATTAACTATACAATCTATTATAGATTTATGCTAGTATTATTGATTAGCCCATTTCGCTTGAAACTCTTCTTCCTTAAAGCCAACTGTTACAGTATTACCATCTGTTACAATAGGTCGTTTAATTAGCATACCATCAGAAGCAAGAATCTCTGCCATTTCTTCAGTAGATGCATCTTGAATTTTATCTTTTATATTTAATTCACGATACTTTTTCCCGCTTGTGTTAAAGAACTTCTTAGCAGGAAGTTCGCTATTTTCAATTAACTCTAGAATCTCTTCCTTAGAAGGTGTTTCTTCCACAATATGTATGCTGTTATACACTACGTTATGCTCATCAAACCATTTCTTCGCTTTTTTACAAGTTCCACAATTCGGATACCAATAAAATGTTAATGCCATTATAGCTCCTCCTTTTCTACGGATATTTTACCATGTATGAGAAGGAATTATAAGTAGAGAAAAAAATTAATAGATTACTGTGATTCACTAGTGTTGCAAAAATAATGTCGTAATTTTCAGTTTTATTATATCTTCTGTTTAGAGCCAAAAAAGTAAATACCGAATTAAAGGTGGCTCCATCCATTTGGAAATAATTTACAATTAGACCTGTGTGACAACGACAATTTGCTTATTAAGGGACGGATTTGCCTTCAATCTTTCGAAGCCAAATATGCGCTGGTTTCCATAATGCAGCCCTTAAATAACGGCTAATTTGTAGCGTTTTTCGCTTGCTTTTTGTTTCAATTTGCACAAGAACATGAAGGCAAAAAACAATAAGTGCGATAAATACTTGGTTTTGAATCGCCCATTCGCTCTGACCGTAAAACTTCTTAATGCTGAGATGTTGTTTGATCCATTTGAAGAACAATTCAATTGCCCAGCGTGATTTGTACATTTCTGAAATCTCTTCGGCACTTAAATCAAAACGATTTGTAATTAAATGGAGTTCATTTCCCTTTGAATCCAAGACCTTTATCAGGCGAAAATAATTTTCAGCACGGTTTTGTGTAGTACCAATTAAGACCATTTGGTCTGATAAAACAGGCATATTTTCGGGCAACTTAAAGTTGTAAACTTCCCGTATGACTGCGTTTTTCCGCAGCCTTGAAAGGAAAAAGTAGCCCTCGTCGGTCATGCGGTCAAAACGTTCGTAGTCTAAGTAACCACGGTCGAACACATACATGCATTCTTTGTCATCTACCATAATTTCAAGCTGGCCTCGGTCATGTTCTTTTGCAGTTGTCATTACGGCTTTTTCTGGGTAAGAAGTGCCTTTTTCCATAAATACAAGACGCAGATGCAGTTTCACTCCTGCCTTTGTTTTGCGGAATTTTGCCCATTTATGATTCGTCAAATTCAGTGGCAAAGTGCTAGAATCAATAATTTTTAATGGCATTACAAGTTTCGTATAATGCGTTTTGGCATGAATTTGTGATACTAAATCGAGAAACAGTCTTTGGAAAAGGTCGGGATTCAGCCCATTTAATCGTCGTGATAACTGAGAAATACTAATAGAATCAAGGTCGATAGCCCTTTGAAGCTTGTCATCGAAGAGGCAGTCACTTAGTGCATGAAGACTCTCGACTTCCTGTAGCTGTGCAAAAAGCAGTAACTTTAGGAACGACTCTGTCGTTAATTTTTTCGTATAGAAATCTAATTTCAATGTTTTCACCTGTTCTTCAAATAATTGAAAATTAATTGGTGAAAACCATTGTCCAAATGAAGTTTTTCGTGTAATCTTGTCCATGAGATTTGTCCTTTTTAGTGGATTTGGACGGGTTTACCACCTGACTTATCCATTATAAAGGACTTTTTCTTTGCGCAAAACAATAAAATTGAACATTTCGAGTATTTTTAATAATAAAATTAATTTAATGCAACGCTAGTGACTGTGATTATATGTTTTGTAACAAGATAGCTACATAGTTCTGATTGGATGCATAGCAAGAATAGGGAAACCTTCTAGTTATAAAAACGTTTGGTATCAATCTCTCCAAGATTTTAGTTGGCTCCCTACATATACCCTGTATGAATTGCCAAGTACATAATACCCTATCTTGTGAATAGTTCGGATCTAATTAGTTTGTCCATTTTATTTCAAACTACCCCGTCTAAAAAAACTCATAGAGCCCTTCATCAAAATAAGTATATTCTTCCTTTGAAACGTTATAGCGTGTGTATCCTTCATAAAAGGACTTTATCAACCCTTCGTTATCGATGAAACGACCAATCGCTAAAGACTCATCATAGCGGGGATCTCCTATCGTCATCCCTGCCACATCAATAAACATCTGCACTTTTCCATCTACAACTAAGACATTATCAGCAGTACAATCTCCATGGATGATGGTTTGGTTTACTGGTAGTGGTTTGGTAGATTTAAGCTTATTAAGGAGTTTTGCATTCCCGTCTGCCTCCCCCATTTCCAAATATCTCTCGGCCTTTATTAACTGATTCTCCAACCAATTTCCCTGATGATTAAATGAATCTACTGATTTAGTTTCATGAAGCTTCTGTAGCAATTCTCCAAAACCCTTCATTAATGCTTTCTTTTCTACTGTAGTACCTGCCATTTTCAATGCCGAAGTTAAGGTCATTCCAGCCTCAAATGACATGATTAAATGGCTTCTATCGGCTTCTTCTATATACCCATAATATGTAGGAACTGGGATCTCCGTATGGCTTACTAGCTTTTTTAAAACCTCTGCCTCGCTCTTTAACCATTCTCTATACTTCTCTTTATAAGACGTCTTCAATAGAAATCCATTACGTCCCGTAGTAATCCGCTGCACGCTAGACGTACATCCTTGGTTGGATAAAAGGGTAATGCTATTCACTTTACCCACAATTGCTTCAATCTCTTTTTTTAATTGATCATCCATCATTTTCACCCCATTTACGTTATAAAACGAAGGAATGGTTATCTAATTTTTCCATTCCTAATAGATTTCTTCTACCAAATTCCGAGCAGTCCATTGATTACCTTGCAATAGGCTTACTATTATAATAAAGTAAACGGCATTTAAAATAGAAGCCTCTTAGGTGAAAAATATGGCTTATCCTAAAAATACAGTTAATAAGGTCGACATAGCTGCGGGGGGATCTATCTAATTCATTTGTGGATGCGACCTTTCTGTGCTCACATGCTCCCCTTTCACAGATAGATGAGCCCTTTCTTCGCGTGAATGTGACCAATTCTCTTGTACATGCGACCTGTACTTGCTACATGCGCCCTTTTCACTGGTAGATGCGCCCTTTCTTCGATTACATGTGACCATCTCTCTTGTACATGCGACCTTTTCTCGCTTACATGCTCCCTTTTCACTAGCAGATGTACCCTTTCTTCGATTACATGCGACCATCTCTCTTGTACATGCGACCTGTACTTGCTACATGCGCCCTTTTCACTAACAGGTGAGCCCTTTCTTCGATCACATGCTCCCCATCCACAAATAGATGCGAACAACCTCCACATACATACTCCCTATCACCAGTAAACCCCATACCTAATGAAAAGCAACCCCGATATCGGGGTTGCTTTTCATTAGATATTATTTAACTAACGGTTAATCCTAGCGAAATTTACAATGTGTATTTTTCAGCTTCAATAATGCTTGCTGCAATTTCACGTTTCTTGGCAATGACATTTGTCGGTGTGTGGCGGGTTAGCTTACGTAAGGATGAAAGCATCATACGTAATGTATCGCCTTCCTCTACCGCAATTAATGTTTCCTTTGCATCTGCCTCGATACGGTTGAATGCCTCTTGAACATATACTTGAGTATAAAGTAGTTTTTGTTTATTCTTTTCGACTCCAGTAGCATTAATCGCTTTTTCAGTGCGGAGAATTGCGCTCTCCATATTGTACACTTCAGCGACCATATCAGCTAAGTTCACAAGGATTTCTTGTTCTTTTTCGATTTTTTGCATGTATTTTTGTGCAGCTAAACCAGCACCAAGTAAGACGATTTTCTTTGCATTCCTTAATAAATACTTTTCCTGTTCTAATGGTTCTGTACCTGGCTCCTCTGGCATTAGCATCATTAATTCCTCTTGTAAGCTCATCGCTTTTTGGAATAGAGGTAACTCACCTTTCATTGCTTTCTTGAGTAGTGTACCTGGAACAAGTAGGCGATTGATTTCATTCGTACCTTCGAAAATTCGGTTGATACGAGAATCACGATAGATACGCTCTACTTCGTATTCCTGCATAAAGCCATATCCACCATGCATTTGGACTGCTTCATCTGCAGCATGGTCTAATAGTTCGGTAGCCGTATATTTATTCATTGAGCACTCGATTTGGTATTCTGCAATTGCACGAGCAATTTCACGACCATCTTTTAATTGTTCTTCTGTTAATGCCCCCATGCGTTGCTCAAACAAGCCAACTGTACGATACACTGCACTTTCATTAGCATAAATTTCCGAAGCAATCGTAGCTAGTTTTTCTTGTGTAAGTGTGAATTGTGAAATCCGTGTATTAAATTGCTTACGTTGATTTACGTATTGGGTAGCCACCTCTAAAGCACGTTTCGCTCCCCCAACACCACCAATTGCTAGTTTATAACGTCCAACATTTAAAATATTAAATGCGATAATATGACCGCGACCTTTTTCACCAAGGAGGTTCTCTACCGGTACTTCCGCATCCTCTAAAATTAAAGTACGTGTGGAAGATGATTTAATGCCCATTTTCTTCTCTTCTGGTCCAGTAGAGACACCTGGGAATTCCCGTTCAACAATAAATGCAGTAAAATGCTCGCCATCGATTTTCGCATACACAACAAATACATCAGCGAAAGCGGAGTTCGTAATCCACTGTTTTTCTCCATTTAAAATATAGTGGGTTCCTGCTTCGTTTAATGTAGCCGTTGTTTTGGCACCTAATGCGTCAGAACCTGAGCCTGGTTCAGTTAACGCGTAAGCTGCAATCAGTTCTCCTGTCGCAAGCTTTGGTAAATATTTAGCTTTTTGTTGTTCGTTTCCAAAGAACACGATAGGGAGAGAACCAATTCCTACATGTGCTCCGTGCGTGATGGAGAATCCACCTGCTCGTGAAAATTTTTCTGTGATTAAAGACGAACTGATTTTATCAAGGGCTAGGCCGCCATATTCCTCTGGCACATCAGCACCTAGTAGTCCTAATTCCCCTGCTTTTTTCAATAGCTCTACTGAGTGTTCGAATTCGTGGTTCTCTAACTTTTCTACTAGTGGTAATACTTCACCCGCTACGAAGTCTTCTGTTGTTTTGACAATCATCTTATGTTCATCTGTGAAATCTTCTGGTGTGATAATGTCCTCGCCAGTTAAGTCTTCAATTAAGAAGGATCCACCTTTAAATAATTTTTCTTTTGTTTCACTCATTTTTAACATCCTCTCTTGGATATAGTTTCTTAATGGAATAAATATACTTTGCTCTGAACAAAAATTATTAAATATACTTGTTCCATCGAGTACTTACATACCGCAGGGAGGACTAATGTCTTTCCCTGCAGTACTCTATGTGAGTTAAAAAATAATATTACTACTGCATTGCCAAAAATCTACCAATCTACAATAATTCAAATACTCCCGCAGCTCCCATTCCGCCACCAATACACATGGTGACTACTCCAAACTGGATATTGCGACGTTTCATTTCGTAAGCTAGACTTAGCGTCAATTTGGTTCCAGTCATGCCTAATGGATGACCTAGGGCAATTGCACCACCATTAACATTTACTATAGATGGATCTAAATTTAGTGCTTGAATCACCCGAACAGATTGGGACGCAAATGCCTCATTTAGTTCGAATAGTCCAACATCTGATAAGCTTAACCCAGCAATTTCTAATGCCTTTGGTATTGCTTTAACTGGTCCTACCCCCATTATTTCCGGTTCGACACCAGCAACAGCGAAGGATCGGAATTTAACTAAAGGTTTTAAGCCTTCCGCTTCTGCCTTTTCCCTATCCATGACAAGTACGGATGCTGCGCCATCACTCATTTGTGAGGAGTTCCCCGCTGTAACGGTTCCCTTCACATGGAATGCAGGACGTAGCTTAGCCAATACTTCAAGGGTTGTATCAGGTCTTACACCTTCATCTGTATCAAATAAGAAAGTTTTCTCTTCTACCTTGTTATTTTTTCCAATAAAGCGTTCAGTCACTTCAACTGGAACGATTTCATCCTTAAACTTACCTTCTGCTAGGGCTTGTGCTGCACGCTTATGACTTTCTACCGCAAATGCATCCTGTTCCTCACGAGATATGCCAAAACGATTAGCCACTTCTTCTGCGGTATGCCCCATTCCCATGTAATAACCTGGTGCACTTTCTACTAAACTAGGGTTTGGTTTAATGACATGCCCTGGCATTGGCACTAGACTCATAGATTCCGCTCCACCTGCGATAATCGTATCACTAGCGCCAAGCATGATACGTTCTGAAGCATAAGCAATACTTTGTAGTCCAGAAGAACAATAACGGTTTATGGTGATACCTGGTACATCGTGCTTTAAACCAGCAATCCCTGCAATATTTCGGGCCATGTTCATTCCTTGCTCCGCCTCTGGAATGGCACAGCCAATTATTACATCGTCAATATTTCCGTCATATCCGCCAGCACGCTTCAATGTCTCTTTAATCGTTAATGCAGCTAAATCGTCTGGCCGTGTATCCTTCAATGACCCTTTTTTCGCTTTTCCTACAGGGGTTCTAGCACCTGCTACAATAACTGCCTCTCTCATCCAAACTTCCCCCTATCTAATTCCTTAATGGTTTTCCTTTTAATAGCATGTGTTGCATACGTGCTTGTGTTTTCGGTTCGGCAATTAAGCTTAAGAATGCTTCACGCTCTAAATCAAGCATTACTTGTTCATCAATTAATGTCCCTTCTTTAATCCTTCCACCGGATAAAACATATGCTAATCTTTCAGCTATCTTGACATCATGTTCAGATGCATAGCCACCGAATTGTAATGTTTTAGCCCCTAGTACCATAGCAGCATATCCCGCATCCCCTACAACTGGAATTTTTTCACGTTTAGGTGCCTGGTATCCGGCATTCGCTAATTCAAGTACACGCTGCTTGGCATCATAGATTAAATGATCTGGATTAACACTAATTCGATCATTTCTGTTTAAGAAGCCGATTTCCCTTGCTTCATCAGCCGAAGTTGATACTTTTGCCATCGCTACTTTTTCAAACACATCATTGGCAACCTTAGTTAAGTCAAAATCAATACCTTTTGGAAGATTACGAAGCTGCTTTAAATAAAGTTCCTTCGTTCCTCCTCCACCAGGGATTAGTCCGACACCAAACTCCACCAGTCCAATATAGGTTTCTGCTGATGCTTGAAGCGCTGCTGCTGGTAGGGAAATCTCAGCCCCACCGCCAAGCGTCATATTAAATGGTGCTGCGACTACCGGCTTGTCAGAATACTTGATCGTTGTTCCCATGTCCTGGAACATTTTCACAACCATATCCAACTCAAAGAAGTTATCATCTTGTGCTTCCATTAGCATTAAAGCTAAGTTAGCACCGACACTAAAGTTCTTTCCTTGGTTACCAATGACAAGACCTTTATAATTTTTATTTACTTCTTCAATTGCATAATTCACCATTTGAATTGTATCAAAGCCAATTGCATTACTTTTCGAATGGAATTCGAGTAAAGCAACACCATCTCCGATATCAATTAAGCTTGCTCCTGAGTTTTTCTTTATGACACCATTAACATCTTTTAAGCGTTTAATGTTAATTTCTTTTGGATTAAATTGTTGTAGCTTATATTCACCTTTTTCAAAGTAATAAACATTTCCATTATCATATTTATAGAAGGAATCATTTCCTGCTTCCAGTAGCTCTAACACCCAATTCGGTACGGTTTCTCCTTCTTCCTTCATACGTTCGACAGAAGCTCGTAAACCGATCGCATCCCAAACTTCAAATGGTCCTAATTCCCATCCGAATCCCCACTTCATCGCTTGATCAATTGCGACAATATCATCGGCAATTTCTCCTACGAGCTCAGCGGAATAAATTAATGACGGCTTTAAAATATTCCAAATCAAGTCACCGGCACGGTCACCTTTCGCGGATACAAGCGCTTTCAATTTGTTGCGAGATCCTTTTGCCTGCTTTGCCAGCTCTACAGCAGGAGTTTTCAATTTCTTACGTTCTACATATTCCAGGGTTTCAGGATTTAACTCATAAATAACACTTCCATCTTTTCCTTTTTTCTTTAAGAAAAATCCTTGGCCACGCTTAGCTCCTAACCAACCGTTTTCTTGCATCTTTAACATAAATTCTGGAATATCAAATACATCTTTCTCAGCACCTTCTACTTGCTCATAGACATTACGAGCAACATGTACGAAAGTATCTAATCCTACTACATCTAGTGTTCGGAATGTAGCACTTTTAGGTCGTCCAATTAACGGTCCTGTTACCGAGTCTATTTCCCCTACACTATAAGAACCTTTAAGCATTTCTCTCACTGTTACTAACAATCCATACGTACCAATTCGGTTAGCAATAAAGTTTGGCGTGTCCTTAGCTTCTACAACACCTTTTCCTAATACATCTTCACCAAATTGCTTCATAAAGTGAAGTACTTCAGGATCGGTATACTGGGTAGGAATCACCTCTAACAACTTTAAATATCTTGGTGGATTAAAGAAGTGTGTACCAAGAAAATGCTTTTGAAAATCTTCTGAACGTCCTTCTACCATTGCTTCTACAGATATTCCGGACGTATTAGAACTTACAATAGAACCTTTCTTTCGATACTGATCCACCTTTTCAAATACAAGCTTCTTAATATCAAGCCTTTCCACTACTACTTCAATTACCCAATCCACATCTCTTAATTTTTCCATATCATCATCCATGTTACCGATTTCAATTAGGTCTAAGCTTGCTTTGGATGTGATAGGTGATGGCTTTTGCTTTAATAACGCCTGTTTACTTTCAGCTGCTATTCGGTTCCGTACAGACTTGTTCTCCAGGGTAAGTCCTTTTTGCTCTTCTTCCTTCGTTAATGCTCTTGGTACTATATCAAGCATTAAAGTTGGAATGCCAATATTGGCTAAGTGAGCAGCAATTCCGGATCCCATTACTCCCGAGCCTAAGACAGCAGCACGCTTGATTGTTCGCTTCATATTTTGTCCCCCAATCACATTTGAATGAATACTCATTCATTTTATGGTAAAAATTTAAGGACAGTCTCCTATCCATCTATACTAACTATAAAATAAATTCTGATATTTCGCAATAACCAATTCGAGAATTCCATCATTTTTTCTAAGACTTCCCAACATCCTTGTAATAATCTGAATAGGTTAGCAGAGTTGTGGTACATTACAAAAAAGCTACAATTTCATTAATCGTAATCATTCCTATTTACAAATTGACACCTGTTACGATATGATATATTTACTACAGGATAAGGTTTTAATCAAAGCATCTACTATCTTAATGAACACGAGCAACTTTATCTTCTAACTTATTTCAAACATTACGCAAGCAACCAATGACCATAACAAAAGCCCGATTTAGCTCGTGCTAGAGGGTTTATTTATATGAGCATACGTATTGGAAGATTTGATCGTGATAGTTGCCATAATCATAGTCCATTCCTACAATGATGGAATGGACGCGGAATAGTTTACTGAGCAACTCGCATTATAATGTAAACCCTATAATGTATCGTCAGCATGAGTATTGCTTCAAAGAAATTTATTATTACACAAGCACTAGCAAGTGGTGTACAATATATCATATTTGAGTACACCTAGTCGAGTTAGTATGTAAGATTATCCAAAACTATCTTGGTGTTGAGTAATAATACTATCGAATCGAAAAAAATACTCCTAGTAACAAGGATTATTTCCTATAATACAGTATGATCATAAAGCAAGCCAATGAAAGGACGCTTAATATATGAGTAATCATTCCATTATTTCATTAAAGAATATTAGTCATTCCTATGAAAAAAGAACCGCCATACTTCAAGATGTCAATTTCGAGCTACGTAAGGGAGCTTTTGTTGGCCTGCTTGGCCCAAATGGTGGAGGAAAGACAACACTTATTAAAATTATACTAGGGATGACAAAGCCTGACCGTGGAACTGTAACCCTATTTAACAAGCCAATGGAGGAATTTAAAGAATGGAGTAAAATTGGTTTCGTTTCGCAAAAATCTAATTCCTTTAATAAAGGCTTCCCTGCAACGGTGTATGAAGTCGTTTCGACAGGCCTAACAGGTAAGGTTGGTTACTTTAAATTTTTTAAACAGAAAGATAAAGAAAAGATTTTGGCTGCTATTGAGGCAGTTGGGATGAGTGAATACACTTATCAAAATATCGGGAATTTATCAGGTGGTCAGCAGCAACGAATTTTCATAGCCCGTGCATTAGTGAGCGAGCCTGAACTCTTAATATTAGATGAGCCTACGGTGGGAATCGACTCAGAGAATGTACAACGCTTCTACGAATTATTACATGAGTTGAATCAAACAAAGGGAATTACATTGTTCCTCGTAACACATGATACTGGAACAATGACTAAGTATGCGACTGATATTGTTTGCTTAAATAAGACCCTTCATTTCCATGGTAAGCCAGAAGAATATGCAAACTTAACAGAAAAAGAGATGTCAAAACTGTATGGTCACCCGGTGAGTATCGTCTCACACGACCATTAATGTTGGAGGAGAACTAATGATAGCAGATTTAATGACATATGATTTTTTAAGACAAACTTTTTTAACTGGGATTTTGATTGGAATTATTGCACCACTTCTTGGAACCTTCATTGTTGTTAGAAGGCTATCATTGATTGCAGATGCTTTATCCCATGTTACACTATCAGGAATTGCTTTTTCTTTATTTATTGAAAAGAAATTTGCATTTTACATGCTACCACCATTATATGGTGGATTACTTTTTTCCGTACTTGGTTCTATCTTTATAGAAAAATTACGCAGTGTCTATAAAGCATATCAAGAAATTGCAATACCAATTATCCTCTCTGGGGGAGTAGGATTAAGTGTTATATTTATCGCTTTAGCGGACGGCTTTAACACGGAACTGATGAATTACCTCTTTGGTTCTGCATCAGCTGTTAGTAAATCAGACTTTTTTACAATTTTAATTATTACTGTCTTTGTATTATTTATTATTACAATCTTTTACAAAGAACTATTTACGCTATCCTTTGACGAAGAACATTCAAAGGTATCCGGAATTCACTCGAAACAAATACATCTATTATTTATAATCTTAACTGCTCTAGTAATTGCTGCTTCCATTCAAATTGTAGGTGTATTATTAGTATCTGCCTTAATGACTTTACCAGTTGCTGCTAGCATGCGCATTGCTAAAGGTTTTAAACAGATGATGTTTTTAGCTATTGCATTTGGTGAATTAGCTGTTATGATAGGATTAATCTCAGGTTATTATTTAAATATCCCACCTGGTGGTACCATTGTTATGGTAGCGATTATAATATTACTATTAAGCATCGCCTATAAACGACTACAAGAATCAAAAATGGGGGCTAAACAATGAATACCTCGGAAGCAATTGAATTATTAAAGGAAAAAGGCTATAAAACTACTGGAAAAAGAAAAGATATCTTAAGCTACTTTGAAAATGCTGATGGCTATCGTACAGCGAAAGAGCTGATACAGCATTTAGAAGAAACCTATGAGGGTATTAGCTTTGATACCATTTATCGTAACCTACACTTGTATAATGAAGTTGGTATACTAGAAGTAACAGAATTAAATGGTGAGAAGCATTTTCGTATGAAATGTGCTAGTCACCATCATCACCACTTTATTTGCAAGGATTGTGGGAAGACAAAAGAGATTGAAGTATGTCCAATGGATGATGTTAGAAGATCCCTATCTAACTATGAAATTGAAGACCATAAATTTGAGATTTACGGGTTATGCCCAGAATGCCAAACCGTATAAAGCTTTATCTTGCTGTAGGCATTGGTGGCATGCTCGGAGCTTTAGGTAGGTATATGGTTTCAGTGCTATTTACTAGTGCCTATCTATTCCCTTTTGGCACCTTACTGGCCAATTTAATTGGCTGCTTCTTTCTAAGCTATCTACTTCACAATGCATTCATCAAGAGTAGACTGTCAACTATTGTATTCACAGGACTTAGCACTGGATTAATTGGTGCTTTTACCACCTTTTCTACTTTTGCAGTAGAAACAATCCAACTAGTTTATCAAAGCTATTTACTCGCTATCACCTATGTACTATGCAGCGTAGGCGGTGGGTTACTATGTTGTTATATCGGATATCGAGTTGCTCATGTTAAAAGGTAGGAATCAATATGAATATCGTGTTTATTTGTTTAGGAGGATTTATAGGGAGCATCCTCCGTTTTTATATTTCTCAAAAACTGAATAAACGATTGATTGGCACCTGGATCGCTAATATTACCGGTTCCATTTTACTAGCGATCACGATTTATTTTTATTCTATTCATGTATTAACGGAAGCTCTTTGGTCCTTACTCGGCATAGGTTTTTGTGGTGCTTATACGACCTTCTCCACATTTGGAAATGAAGTCATTCAATTACTACTTTCAAGGAACTACAAAACAGCCGTAGCGTATAGTTTGACATCCTTACTGATTACTATTTTAGCTGTTTTCATCACACTATTTATGCTAGGATATCAGCTTTAATCCAATTGCTGCAGTAAGTACCATACAAATAAATAGAATCCGTAAGTAATCCTTTGATTCATGATAAAAAATCATCCCAACTAAAACACTACCAACAGTACCGATACCGGTCCAAATGGCATATGCTGTCCCCATAGAGATCGATTGCATCGCGATAGCTAAAAAGATAAAGCTTAAGGAAAAACCACCAATCAATATCGAAAAACTCGCAACACTTTTCTTCTTATTGACTTGGCTAATCCCGGTAACACCAACTACTTCTCCAACACCTGCAATAACAAGATATATCCATTCCATTATGATGGCTCCCCTTCCTTATCAACTGGCTTTGTGACTACTTTTAAGCCAATAACACCAACTAATAGTAAAGCAATTAATCCTACCTTTATGAGCTGAAAAGGTTCCCCAAATACAACCATTTCAACACATACGGTTCCTGCCGTTCCCATTCCAGTAAATACAGCATAAGTAGTACCGGTCGGTAATTTACTCGATGCAACTACTAGTGCATGCATACTGATGTAAATAGCTATGATGGTTAATCCCCATGTTAACGCTGTATTGGCATGCTTTAAGCCGACAACCCAACCAATCTCAAATAACACACCTAGCCATACTAAATTCCAATACTTATTCACTATTATCCTCTCCTTAAGAAAAGCACCAGAATGCTTGTAAGACATCCATTGCTTATAGGTGACTGCTCCATATGAAAAAGCCCGGTGAAGATATCATCGATATCCTCCCGGGCTTTTGTCCCTCCGTGTACACTTTCGTGCGTTTTCTCTCGGACCAGACCCTAATTTGGCGGAACCCTAGAAAACTTTCTATTTATATTATGCCATATTTATCATTCTTTTTCTAGTTCATTTTCCTTGTGCGTTTCTAAGTACTGTGCAAATCGCTTTAATGTTTCTTTTAATTCTTGTTCTTCTTCTGCTGAAGTGTTTAAGTCCCCGTATCGAACCTTTTGATAAACTTGTAGATCCGCTTCTAGCCCTATACGATGAAACCAATTTTCAATGGACTCATGATGTAGCCTTGCAAGGTCTAATTTAGCTGCTTTCTTCTCAAAATCATAAACTAATCTCCTAATTGGATTACCTGGTTTTTTTCCTTTTTTCCTATTTCCTTTATTACTACTACTCTTATAACTAGCTAATGCTTCCTCTCTAATTTCAAATCCTAAAGCTTCATCATGCTCCACATCTTTTGCTCTTTCCTTAATTGCTTTATATAAGATTATGACAAAGGCAATGATAATAATTCCCAGCAAGACAAACATGATAATATCCATACTAATACCTTCATGCTGTTCGAAAACAGGCATTTCCCCCGCTTCTTCTTCTTCAAAACCACCTATTTCAATAGGTTCCATTTCATTAATTCCTTTATTAAAGAAAGCACTTAATCCAAGGAATTCAAAAAAGCGAGCTATACCTCCGACCAATATAGTTAATACATTACCTAACCCACTCCATAGACTTGCTGCCATCGTTGTCAGCAAGTCTGATAACATATAAACTGCTCCAATTACGATGGCAAAAAAACTCCCCCATTTAAACCATTCTGAACGATTTATTGCTCTTCGTTTTTCCATTTCAATAACGAATAAATGACTTAGAATATAGCCTAATAGAACAATAGCAATCTGGACAATAAGAAAATTAATTACTTCAAAATTACGTGTAATAAATAATCCAAGCAAGCTAAGCAAAATGGTCGCTCCGACGTAAGTTGCTTCATTTCCAATAAATGCATTACTTCGAATGGCAATATACCGCCATACGAATAATACTGAGAATATAATACTTACTAGTAGGGGATAGCCGACGAAATAAAATAGTAGGAGTAGAAATGGTAATGAAGTCAAATATGGTGCATAATTTTTTATATATTTAGAGACGAAAGAATACACCAAGGCAACCCCTATAGTAATTCCTAGATAGCTCCACATCGAAACATTCTCATAATAAGAGTAAGAAAATGGTAATAACACTAAATATATGATGATTGCCTCACTCATAAAATGGTATGCATAGGTTACATAAAACTGTTTTACGTGCAATGTTGTCATCTCCGTAACGATTTTTTATCAAAAAGAACATCTTCCACCATCTTTAATTGCTTCTTTAATATCTGTTGGTCCTCTACATTTACTAGCTGGTTTCCATAGCGAACCTGTTGATATATATTAAAATTAGCATCTATCCCGACACGATGAAACCAATCCTCAACGGTCTCGTACGGTTTTCTACCCTTGTTGTATTTAACAGCTTTTTTTTCAAATTGAAAGACCATCTTTCTAATAGGATTATCAGGCAACTGCTTTTTACGATTCAATAGTGGTTTTCGCAAGTTCTCTTCTTCTGAATCCTCTCGATGTATATGAATCGGACTTTGTGGTTTTCCAACGTCTACTGGTGTTTTGTCTAAACGATTCTTCACTTGATTTTTTAATATAGAAAATATAACTAACACGAGAACAAGAATTAACAGTAGCCCGACCGCTAATACAACGATCCCGGAAATTTCTTCTATTACATTATATTCTGGTAGTTCATTATAATATCCATCACCATGTTTGGCCTCATCTGGTGTCTGCTCTGGCCATCCTCGCTTTTCCACTTGCCAAAAGCTTAGTAGATTAGAGAAACCAAGAATCGTACCTCCAACTAAGTTAATTATTCCAGTCCAGATTGCAACTGTCATATAGCGAAGAGCAGGATAAGCTACGAAAAATAACACTGCACCACCAACTAATAGACAAAGAAAGTAGAACGGTATTTTTCGATCGATATCCTTTCTATCATTTTTTCCAACATGCACCAAATGACTAGCAATATACCCCAAAAACAACAAAACAAATTGTAGGAATGGATAGATCATCATTTCACTGTCATGAACGAATATACTTACATAAATAGTCGCAATCACAGTTAATAATATATACAGCGACTCTCTCTTTACAACTTGTTGCTTTCTAATAAATACATAACTCCATATAAGTGAAACAGTAAAGAGAATACTAATTAAGAATGGATAGTCTAATAAGTAAAATGCGACAAAAACAATAGGTGCCATCAGAAAATAAATAAGCCTATTTGCATTCTTCCATGTTAGAAAAGTAAAAAGTAGGCAGATTAACGTAATAATCCCCAAATAACTCCAATATGGAACGAAAAAATACCGATGATAAAGGACTGGCAAGAAAACCATAAAGATTAGAATTGCTTCACACATAAATTGGTAAGCATAGGCAATAAGTGGATGATTATGTTGCATTTTTCATTGCCTCCCTTGCCACAGGCCGAATAGTAGCTCCTCCTTCTCCCGCCACTACCTGATAGATACTATTTTGCACTTGTTTCCATGAACTCATCATTTCCATGGAACCACTTGTAAGGTCACCGATAAAAATAATTGTCTTCGGTTTTATAAATTGCTTTCCAATATGAAACATCATGTTATTAAATGGTAGGATAGGAGCCTGCTTATGTATCCGCGCTAGCATTTCTAAAGCATGCATGTAATGTGTTTTTCCTTCTCCTTCATGTAAGTGAACATATGGAATCTTACCAGGCTTTCTAGCATTAATATAGATTTCAAAAGGTATACGCATTTTTGTCGCATATTCACTTAAATATGCTGTATAGGATAGTAGATTTTCTAAGTTTTTATTAAAACTCACCATATTTTTATCGTTTTCTGTACTTAGGTTAACAATAAACACAAATGTCCGATCTACTACCTTTTCATAAATATTGGTCTGCATTTTTTGTGTTTTTACAGTAGCTTTCCAGTTAATTTTGTGAAATGGGTCACTGTAACTATAGTCACGTGTCCCTAATGGACTTTGTACATCCTCAAATGGAGAGTAATTCAATCTGCTATCCCCAGGCATCATATGAAATACCGCATTAACCCCATTGACTGGCAATAATTTCGGATACACAATAAATTCGGTCTGATAAAAATCATAATAACGCAATCGCATTCTACTAAAATTAAGCAGGTGCGGAAAATCATATGTAATATTTTTTACTCTAGCTACACCTCGTTGCTCTGCTCGAATCGGAAATTCTAATACGGTTTTCTTCTTCTGAATGATAGAAAGTGGTAGCTGTAACTCTTTCCAATAATCCTTATCTTTTTTCGCTAGTGTATATGCTTTAACAGCTGATCCAATTTGAAAAGAAAATTCCCCATTGATAAGTGGAAACATAGATCTATTCTCGATTTCAAAAGTAAAGCTTTCTTCTTCTCCAGGGAATAGCTTAATCGTTCTTGTATTATTCTTTAAGTTTAAGCTTCTTACAATGCTTTTATCATAAATCTTATACCCTATTAAATATGCTGCAAAAATACCAACAGCAATAAAGACTACAGCAGAACGGAAGATAACACCGATAATAAAGAACACCAATACGGCTAGAAGAATATACTCAAAGCTTCGGGAATCCCCTGTTCCCGCCTCCTTCCTCCACCTCATTGTGAAACTGCCCCTTCTTCAACTGGTACTGGAACTGCTTCTAATATTTCGTTTACTACTTGTTCTGCAGTCTTTTTTATGGAGCCTTCCATTGTTAATATTAGACGATGTTCGAAAACATATGGGATAAGCGTCTTAATATCATTAGGTGTTACATATTCTCTTCCTTGCAAATAAGCACGAGCTTGACTTGCACGCATCAACGCAAGCATTCCACGTGGAGAAATTCCCAACTCCACTTCATGATGATTTCTAGAAGCATGCACTAAATCTAGTAAATAATCATTTACTACTTCTGAAATCATGATTTGTTTAATTTCTTGTTGGATCGTACGAATTTCTTCTAGTGATAATACAGCATGAATGGCGTCATATGGATCGTTTGTACGGTAGTTGGATAGAATTTCCTTTTCTTCCTCTTTTGTTGGGTATCCTATGTTTACTTTAAATAAAAAGCGGTCCAACTGTGCTTCTGGTAACGGAAATGTTCCATAATTACTTTCTACCGGGTTCTGCGTAGCGATTACGATAAATGGAGACTCAATTTTTATTGTTTCACCATCAATAGTAGATTGGTACTCTTCCATTACCTCTAATAAACTAGATTGCGTTTTCGGAGTAGCGCGGTTAATCTCATCAGCGAGCAATACGTTCGATACAACTGGTCCTACCCGTAATTCAAATTCCTGTGTTTTTGGGTTGAAGAAGCGAATACCCGTAACATCACTTGGTAATACATCTGGAGTAAACTGTACACGACTAAACTGACCATCCATTACCTTTGCAAAGCTTTTCGCAAGCTTCGTTTTACCTGTTCCAGGAACACTTTCTAATAAAACATGCCCCCCAGCAAATAAAGCAGTGAATAGCAAATCAATCACATCTTCTTTTCCATAGATTACACGATTTAATGCTTCTTTTGCTAAACTTATATTCTCCATTCTCTAAATCCCCCTAAAAATTACAATTATTAGATAATTAATGTTATTATAACATGTTTTACTAATTTTTTACATAATAGTTGGGAACATTCCTATCCTTTTACAGATAATATTACCCAGTTTAACTTGGTACTACGAAAGATTTATCCTATAACAGTAGATAAGTTTCGCGCGAGATAGGGGGAAAATCGCGCGACTTAGAAAAATTTCGCGCGACAGAAGGAGAATATCGCGCGGCAATGGATAAATTTCGCGCGACAGGTCCAACCTCGCGCGAAAAGTTAGAATACCCGCGCGAAATAGAAGTGAAGTCGCGCGAAAAATGAGAGTCCCCGCGCGAAATGGAGAGTAACTCGCGCGAAAAAGCAGCAATCTCCGCGACCTCGGAAGTAAAACCCCGCGGCAGAATTAAATTCAAATAAAAAAACACACTGTGATTAACCTCACAGTGCATTCCGAAATCTTCTATTCCTCAACATCATCTTCCGTATCAGATGTAGATTCTTCAGGTCGAATGATGCGTATTTTCTTCACTTGATACCCGTCAATTTCTTCCACGATAAATCGGTAACCTTCATGCTCCACCGTCGATCCTACACTTGCTTCAACTGTATGATTGATAATCCAACCAGCAATGGTATCTACTTCCTCTTCATCTAAGTCAAAGTCAAAGTACTCATTAATTTCATATAACAACACTTTACCATCTACTAAGATAGATCCGTCTTCTAATTCTTCAATCATTGGTGTTTCGTTTGCATCAAATTCATCACGAATTTCACCAACAATTTCTTCTAGAATATCCTCAACCGTGATTAAACCAGCAGTACCACCATACTCATCCACAACTATTGCCATATGAATTCGTTCCTTTTGCATTCTTAACAAGGCTTGCTTAATCGGTGTAGATTCCGACACGTGAAGAATTGGACGAATATGTGGTTCAATGGATTCTTTTTCGCTTGTAATATGACCAGTAAATAATTCTTTTATATTAATTAATCCTATAATATGGTCCTTATCCCCATCCGCTACCGGATAACGAGTATATTGACCATCACGGATAACATTTATATTGGTTTCATAGCTATCTTCTTTAAAAAAGCACACCATTTCTGTACGTGGAACCATAATCTCTCTAGCAACACGTTCATCAAATTCAAAAATATTGTTCACGTACATCATTTCAGCTTTATTAATCTCACCATTTTTGTAGCTCTCAGAAAGGATTAACCGTAGCTCTTCCTCTGAATGGGCATCGTTTTCTTGTATAGATTTTAATCCAAATAAACGAACTATTAATTTTGCAGTGATATTTAAAATGAACGTAATAGGATATAAAATAAATCGAACTAATAATAAAGGCTTTGCTACAAATAAAGCAATTGGCTCCGCTTTATTCGTTGCAATCGCCTTCGGAACTAATTCGCCGATTACAACACGGAAAAATAGCACGATGAAAAAGGCAATAATAAATGATAAGAAACCAGCTAAACTAGCCGAATCAATATTCTCAAAAAAATGATGAAAGGCTTCTTCTATAGAACTTTTCCCAATCCAACCAAGTCCTAATGCCGTCACCGTAATCCCAATTTGGCATACATTAATATAAGCATCCAAATTGTCACCGATTTTTTTTAAGCTAGCCGCCCTCGAGCTGCCTTCTTCAATCAATTGGTCTATTCGACTAGAACGGACCTTCACAATGGCAAATTCGGTTGCTACAAAGAATGCAGTTAAAAGAATCAATGCAGCAACCAAAAGTAAGTTAACTATATCCAATTAGTATCCTCGTATCTTTAGATACGGAGGATTTCACCTCCTGATTTGTCTTTAAATTATACCGTTCTATTTCGCAGATGATCCATCCTCTGGGACATCCATTCATCTACAAAAGTCCAATTAAAAAGCAATACGTTTACCTTCCCATCAGAATCACCTACCTCCCTAGGATAATTATATTCTATATAAAACAATCAGTCTACAAAATTATATTTAGACTTTTCATCATATGGACAAGTCATTCATACAATAAGACGAAGGCTAAGATGAGGTGGTTTTTAACTTGATTCAGAAAGCATTAGCAGTTATAGTTGGTAGTCTATTTATAGCGATTGGCATTAACTTTTTTGCTATTCCACATCACCTACTGGATGGAGGAATGATTGGACTTGGCTTAATTGGGAAATATGCCTTTGACTTTCCACCGGGCTTAACAATTATTATATTAAGTTTCCCTCTTTATATCATTGCATTTTATTATAATCGGGATTACTTTTATAATGGCGTACACGGACTATTAGTTTCTTCCTTTCTAATTGACTTCTTCCGCTCTTTCCCACCGGATTCGTCCACTCCTGTTTGGGTAAGTAGTATTTGTGCTGGGATAATGATTGGAATTGGGATAAGCATTATGTTGATTAATAATATTAGCACCGGAGGGTCTGATTTATTAGCATTAATTGTAGCCAACATAACCACCATTAATGTTGGGCTAATTATTCTTCTGATTGATAGTTTGGTAATCCTTTTTGGCTCTATTGTGATTCCAGAAACAAAGATATTTTACTCTGCAATAGTAGTGATCGTTGGCGGTTGTACTACATTTATCGTAACGAGCTATTTTAAGCCAAAGAAAACAGCTACTATAGATAAGTAGCTGCTAAGATTCTTTTCCGTCTCTCTTATTTGTTTGATTTGCTTTTAGAAGCTTTATAAAGGCAATCACGATCAAAATTAATACAATCGTGAACGGTAAGGCTGAAATCAAGGATGCTGTTTGTAGCGCATCTAATCCCCCTGATATTAGCAACACAACGGCAATTGCAGTAATTAATACTCCCCAGACTATCTTTACGAATAATGCAGGGTTCAAGCTACCCTTGGAAGTCATACTACTTAAAATGTAAGTAGCAGAATCAGCAGAAGTAACGAGAAAGGTAAAGATTAACAAAATAGATAGGATTGTTAGGACAATGGAAAGTGGTATCACCCCAAAAGTTTCAAATAGCGCTACCGCAACATCTTCATTGACCGCTTCAGCAATTTTGGTACCATTATTTAAATCACTATACAGTGCTGTACCACCAAATGTGGCAACCCATAAACAGGCTATTGCAGGAGGTACAAAAAGCACCCCAATTACAAATTCGCGTATGGTTCTTCCTCTAGAGACTCTCGCAACAAACGCTCCTACAAAAGGGGACCATGCAATAGCCCAAGCCCAATAAAATATAGTCCAATCTCGAACCCAGCTTCCACCTTGATAAGGTGTTAAGCGAAGACTGTATTGAATAAAATTGGTAAGATAATCTCCTAAACCAAGTACAAAAGAATTTAATATAAATACTGTTGGACCTGCAAAGAAAACAAACAATAATAGTAACAAGGCAATACCTAAGTTAATATTGCTTAACCATTTTATTCCCTTATTTAACCCGGTGCTGGAGGATAATAAATATAATACTAACATAACAAGGGCAATAATTAATTGAAGAAACGTAGAATTTGCAAAGCCAAACGTACTGGAAATTCCACCTGTCATCTGAAGAATACCGAGTCCTAATGATGTTGCGACCCCCATAACCGTTGCAATTACAGCAAAGGAATCAATTGCATTGCCAACTATCTTATTCTTCCCAACAACTGGTCGTATAGCTGTTGAGATAAGCCCATTCTTTTCTTTTTTAAATTGGTTATAAGCAATAATTAAGCCAACAACAGCAAACACAGACCATTGGCTAATCCCCCAATGAAAAAAAGAATACCCCATAGCCACTCTAGCTGCTTCTTCCGACTTACTCCCTAATTCAGGAAATGGTGTTATAAAAAAATGCGACATCGGTTCAGCGACACCCCAGAATACTAAACCTGATCCAAATCCAGCTGAGAATAACATACCAATCCAAGTGAAAAATGGATAGTCAGGGCGCGAATTTTGTGGGCCTAATCGAATCTTTCCATATTTACTAATAGATAATGTGATTAAAAATAGGATGAAAGCAAAAACGGCTAATAAATATAGCCACCCAAAATTAATCGTCGTAAAACGAAATAACACTTGTGCAACTTCGCCAAAACGTGTTGGGAAAAACGCCCCTAATAACACCAGTAATAATATTATCGATCCTGACACATAAAATACTGAATTGTGATAGGAATGTTTTCTCATAATTTATCCTTTCCTACTTGAAGATTTCATTAGATAAGGATTATTCTTCTACATTCCATCTATATTATTCTTGAAACAAAAACGATTACGAACAAAAAAAGGTCAAACTTTTCATTACACATAAAAAGTTTGACCTTGTTATCATACTAATTAATTTGCTACTCGGCGTACATGTCCTTTAAAATGATCTTTCCAATACCCTGAAGACATATCCGCAACAGCTAAACCTGTTGAATTTTGCGCTCCAATAAATTTACCATTTCCTAAATAAATTCCTACGTGTCCATTAGTCTTATATGTATCAAAGAAAACTATGTCACCAGGTCGGGCATCACTGTAAGAAACTTTAGTACCCACTGACTGCATTGCGGCAGTGCTAGAAGGTAGTGAAACTCCTGCTTGTGCATAAGCCCATGATACAAATCCTGAACAATCAAATCCACCAGGACCTTTTCCACCCCATACATAAGGAGTTCCTAAATGAGGATAGCCAGCATTAATCGCTACTTGTGCTGCATTACTAGCTGTAGCAGGTGCACTTTGCTTAGATTCCGTTTTCTTACTTAATTGGGTCAATGAACCGTCAGACTTAGTAGAGTTGTTGTTTCCACTTGAAGCAACAACTGGATTGGATGCGGCTCTTTGGGCAGCTATCTCACGATTTACTTGTGCTTCAATTGATGCTAGTTGACTTGCTTCTAGTTCTAAGTCTTCAATCTTTTTCTGAATACTTTTTTCTTTTTTACTTAGTTCTTTCTTTTTAGCATCGTTTTGTTCTTTTTGAGCTAAAATCGTTTCTTGCATACCAGCTAATTCTGTTTGTAACTCAGATAACTCGTCTAGCTTTTCAGCTACTTTTACTTTATCCGATTCTAATTGGTTAATAAGTTCTTGATCTGATGACGTAATTTTATTCACTGCTGTTACGCGGCTAATAAAATCTGTAAAGCTTTGAGATCCGAAAATCACATCTAAGAATCCAATATTACCACCATTCTTCTGGTAGTTAACCATTCGGTTACTTAGAATTTCAGAACGTTTTTCAATTTCTTTTTCTAGTTCAGCGATTTCATCTTCAGTAGTTTTAACCTGATCATTGGTATCATCAATCATTTTTTGGTTCGATTCCAAGGCCTTTTCAACTTGCTTAATTTCTTCATTAAGCTCATCTAATTCTACTAGTACTTCCGCAACTTCCGCTTCAGCTTTCGACAATTTACTTTCAACTTCTGAGCGCTCGTTTTGAACCTCTGCTTTCTTGTTCTGTAAGTCCGTTTCTGCATAAACAGTATTGATGGCGAAACTACTTGTTAAACCAACTACTGTTACTGTTGCTAGGGTAATGAAAGACTTTCTCATTTCGTTCCTCACTTTCTAGACATCCGACTAGTCTACTAAGTCTATTTATGTATCTTTCTACTCTATTATTTCTAGTATTAGTTAAATAGAATTATAGCATCACTTAATTTCATAAGTATTATTGTTATGTTACAAATAGATTTCAAATAATAGTACTAGGTACTAAGACGGGTGTGAAATAGTGCTAATGATAGAAACGAGAAATGAGAGTGAAGTACTTATTTGATGAAGTTTAAAATGTGGTAAAAGACTTGCTGTAGTCAAATTTATCGCCATATTTCACTTTAAGTATATATATCAAATCTTCTCTAAAAAATACGAACACATTACTAAAATGAGAGTAACGTGTTCGTTATATATTTCCCGAGAAATTTTTATTTTTGACATATAACTACAAAATATTTACGAACAGAAATACTAGTCTTTGATATATTATGACAATTTACTTACTGAACCTTTTTCCAATAAATGACCAACCAAATAGTAATAACACTGCTGCGATAATTAACTATGTAATAATTGCGTAAATATCCATAAGCCTATTATTGCTTACCAATAGTTATGGCATCTAATACTATAAATATACATCTTCGCAAAATATGCACACTTATGAAATCTATACGTTCTACCCAGAACTACAAGTTACTTACTAAAAGACCGCTTATTTGTTTGAATATTATGGTAATATAAAAATGGAGGAGATGGTCTAATTGAAACAAGCTAACTACAAAACTAGTCCCGAATATGAGGATTATGTAACTTATTATCTTTTTACAATCTTTTTTGGATTAGTTGGGCTATTAATTTTTGGATTAACCCATAACTTCACCATTATCTTTATAGCCATTATCACTGGTGTATTAATTGATATACTGAAATTTGCTGTAATAGTATTCGCTACCATTCAAGGTAATAAAACAGTAGATAATGAAAAGATGCATACAGAAGAAATTGGAGAAAACGAGAATAAAACAGAAGAAAAACCAAAATGACTGAAATGACTTTACTCGGGAAGTAGATATCCGAGATTAACTACTCAAGGACTATCGTTGTAGTGTCTTCCTAGTACTTTCCCACAGCACCAGGGCGACATCTGCTCAGAAAGGGACCTTCGCAGTGTCTTCCTAGCACTTCCCCACAGCACCAGGGCGACATCTGCTCAGAAAGGACCTTCGCAGTGTCTTCCTAGCACTTCCCCACAGCACCAGGGCGACATCTGCTCAGAAAGGACCTTCGCAGTGTCTTCCTAGCCTTCGCGTAGTGAGGTGGGGCTTGTTTATGGAGAGAGGCCTCACCATACTGTCCCCTCTTTAGTCAAGGTACGGATTCGTATGAACTCGTCATCATTATCATTTGGTTTATCTTCTAATGATTTTATTTATATTATGAAAATCCTATCCCTTATGTATTATCGTGAAATAACGTCACTCGAAAACATTTTTCACGAAAATCAATATACTAGTCTAGTATCGCTTCTGCTATAAGCTCATATGACTTATTTCTTGTTTCATAACTTGGAGTATTGGTTAGAATCATGAATTCATCAACCATATGGACTTCCTGAAGCTCCATTAATGCCTCTTTAACTTCAGCCTGATTTCCAATAATCATTTTTTGGCGAGCTTCATGAAATTCTTCTTGTTCTTCCTGCGATAAAGCAGTCATAACCTTCTTCAATTTCCCCCACATGAAGCTCTCTAGTGCAAGCTGCTCTGCTTCCTCTGTGGTTTTAGCACAATATATAGAAACCGCCATTATAATTCTTGCTTCCTTATCAGGATACTCCTCTTTGAATATGTTTCGATATGTAGTAAGGATCGGGGCAGCATCCTGATCACTCATGAAATGACCAAATGCATAGTGCATTCCTTTTTTAGCTGCTAAGACAGCACTCTTATCACTAGTACCTAGAAGCCATGGTACTGGCGCTAAGTCTGGTACTGGAGTTGGTTTTACTTTTGAAAACATATGGTCCTTAGGAAAATCTTGATATAAAAAGTGTAACAACTCATCTATTTCCTCTGGCATTTTACGTACATTTTCCAAAAAGTTACCAGACAATGCAATGGAGGCTTCTGCAGATCCACCAGGAGAGCGTCCAATACCTAAATCAATACGACCCGGATATAGGGTAGCAAGCAGATTAAATGATTCAGCAACTTTAAACGGCTTATAGTGCGGTAGTAACACAGCCCCTGCTCCAATTCTAATTCTATCGGTGTTCATGCCGATAGCTCCTAGCATAACTTCTGGTGCAGGACATGCTAGTCCATTTAGATCATGATGCTCAGCAATCCAGTAGCGGTGATATCCTAACCGTTCACCAAGTTGGGCCAGATGTACTGATTGAAAAAGCGCATCCTTCGGGGTTGTATCCTGAGCAATTGGTGCTTGATCTAGTATACTTAGCTTCATACTTTTCACCTTCTAATCCTTATTTCTTATTATCTTTTACCTTTTCTTTTTCTTCCTTTACTCGTGGAAGACCATCCACTAATTTCTCTGCTAGTTTACGGTAATAATTACTCATATTGACTAACGAAGAGATTAAAAGCACTTGCTCTAAGTAATCAGAATCCACATCTTCTAATTCTGATACTTCCTGAGATACCTCGTCTTGACATTCTTTAATATCCCCAAGAAATCGTTCAACATTATTTTGTGAAAGCGTTAAGTAGCTTCGATAGATCTTTTCTACATCAAAATCCTCTTCCATTATTTTTCCATTCAATTTATTTAACGTTACCTTTATATCATGAATGGAAAGTGCGCCTTTCAACTGATATATCAGGCTTATTAGGATAAGATGGTTCTTCGAGTATTTCTTATTTTGAATCGGAAAGAGTAGCTTCCCCTTCGCGTAATTATTAATCATCGTTTTCGTTAATACTTTTTCTTGCTCATGACGTTTCGACTTTTCCAGCTTACTTTCAAATATCTGTATAACCTGATCCATATACAATCCTAAATCAGGCATTTCTTCTAGCAATAATTGATTATCTAAATGTAATTCTTCTAGTAACTTATCTATATTTTCCAATAGCAAAACCCTCTATATCATCATTTTTCTTCATTATACTTTACAATTAGTTAAAAAGTAAACCTTGACTAGATGGTGAAATGAGTGTATTGTAATATGTAGTTATTAAAACTACGTTAAAGGGTGTTGTTAACATGAAAACCTATATTCGCGAACCGATTAATGGATTTACTCATCTTTTTGGAGCTGTACTTTCTTTTGTTGGACTATTAGCAATGGTAGTTAAAGCTTCTATTGATAGTGGTTCTCCACTTGCCATTGCAGCGGTTATTATTTTTGGTATAAGCTTAATTCTACTCTATTCCGCATCAGCGACCTATCATATGGTAGTAGCAAAAGATCATATTATTGCTTTCTTAAGAAAGATTGATCACTCTATGATTTTTGTATTAATTGCTGGAACTTATACTCCTATATGTTTGATTGGTCTCGGTGGGACTTTTGGCTGGGTAATTTTTTCAATTGTAAACGGACTGGCTTTATTAGGTGTTTTATATAAATTAATTTGGTTTAAAGCACCTCGCTGGTTATCAACCGCAATATATGTATTAATGGGCTGGCTCATTGTTTTCTTTAGCCCTTCACTAGTGGATGTCATCTCCCCTATTGGAATGACTTACTTAATCCTTGGTGGGGTATCCTATACGGTAGGTGCCGTCATTTATTGGTTAAAACCAAAGTTTCTTGAATTTAAACATATGGGCTTTCATGAAATATTTCATATTTTCATATTAATAGGTAGCCTATTTCACTTTTTGTGTATCTATTATTACCTATTATAAAATAATGAGTAGCCACAGGTTGGCTACTCATTTTATTTTGTAGTTATATCTTTCCATACCTACAAATATATGCGAAATAAATTGGTTAATCCTTACTCGCGACAGCTTCAAACGTAATTATTTCACTTGATTTCGTAGGGTATTGTCCGTGCGTATAATCTGCTGAAATGATAATATCTTTAAATCCAATCTGCTCTAAAATCAGTTTAAACTCCTCTACCCCGTACCATCGAATTGGAAATCGCTCTAGTTCAGTTTGAATCAGTTTCTGCCATTTCTCGTAACGATTATGTGTAATTGTATATTGGTTAACAGCGTCCACTTCAACTAATTTACTCTCTAGTGTGATTATACCCCCATCGTTTGTTTCCCAAGTTCTTGTCGTTACGTTGGTAGTCGTTAAGTCATTCGGTAAAAAGATGTCTATAATTAGTCTTCCCCCATCTTGAAGATGGTAATAGAAATTTTTTAATGCTCTTAGCGAATCTTCTCTATTATGTAAAAGTAAGAATGTTCCAGTTGGTACAATAATAGCTACATAGTTTGCTTCTAATGAGAAAGACTCCATATTCGCTTTGAATACGTTTGGATTTAGTCCTCTTATGTCACAATTGTGCCTACAAATGGTTAACATTTCTTCTGAAACATCAAATCCGTCTACCTTGAAGCCTCTTTCTAATAATGGAATTAGAATTCGACCCGTGCCAACTCCAGGCTCCAAAATATTTCCTGTACAATCTTCTATTCTTTCACTATAAAATTCTACATCCCCGAATGAAAGTCCAATATATTTATCAATATCATATACCTCTGAAGAAAGCTTACTGTAATAACCCAACATAAAATCTCCTCCTTCTTTGATCTATAGACATTTTTTAAATTTCTCTTCTCACATTGATATAGGTAGATTCACTTTGAATTCTAGTCCTAACCTCTTATTGCTATAACATTATGTTTCTAAAGTAACCATTTATTACTGTATGAATTCATTTTACCATTAACTTCCACTCAAATGCGTGGTCTTTTCAAAAAAGTCACACTTCTATTTTAGAATAATTTTCATCCATTAAAAAAGGCATCCTATAAGTAGCATGCCTTTTTCCAATTAATACGATATCATTTCTGATAACACATATTGATATACTAATTTTTCCGTATTGATAAGTGACTTTTCATGTGTCCGCTCAAATGCATGGGAAGAATCAATTCCTGGACCAATTAATCCGTGGACAATGTCGTGACCTGATTTAATAGCAGCTGATGCATCTGATCCATAATAAGGATAAATATCTAGCTTGTAACCAATACCATGTTTCTCCGCTAATTGTACTAATCGTTGACGGAAGCCATAATGATAAGGGCCTGATGCATCCTTTACACAAATCGATACCGTATACTCGTCAGTTGACTGACCATCACCCATCGCTCCCATATCCACAGCCAAATATTCTACTGTTTCTGGAGTAATGTTTGAATTACCACCATACCCTATTTCTTCGTTATTAGATATTAAGAAATGTGTTGTATATGGTAAAGTGATATTTTCTTCTTTAAGCCTCTTTATAACCTGTAATAAAATGGCCACACTAGCTTTGTCATCTAAATGACGCGATTTTATAAAGCCATTATCAGTAAGCTCGACACGTGGATCAAAAGAAACAAAATCTCCAACCTCAATGCCAAGATTACGAACCGCTTCGGCATTATCAACTTCAGCATCAATTCGTACTTCCATATTATCCTGGTTTCGTTCTGTCTTCCCTGTATTTCTATATACATGAACCGAGGTTTGGTGCATTAAAATGGTACCTGTTAACACGCTGCCACTAGAAGTGTGGATTTTGCAGTATTCTCCCTCGACATAGTTATATGGAAAACCACCAATTAAATCTAATTTAAGACGTCCATTGCTCTTCACTTCTTTTACCATTGCACCAAGTGTATCGACGTGTGCAGTCAGAAAGCGGTGCTCCTCATCATTGGCGCCAGGAATCGTTGCAAGTAACCCACCCTTCCGAATCCGTTTTGTTTTAACGTCTAACTTTTGTAAGTATTCCTCTGTATACTGAATAACATTTGCGGTAAATCCCGTAGGACTTGGAATTGACACTAGTTGCTTAATTAATTCTTTTGTTTCTTGAACATTTGGATATATCGTCACCACTTCTACTCCTCTCAAATTCATATACTAATTTATATTGTAACGCGATATGTGATGAATGAACAGGCAAATTCCTAGTAATTCAAGGAATAATTTTATCGATAGCTTTCAATTAATTGAATTTTTTCTTCATATAGATTAGCTAATTGGTTCTGTAAATAGGTATTCTCCGTTTTTAACTTAGCTAATATGCGTCGTACTTGTAATAGCTGGTCCCCAACTTGGTCAATTGAATCATTAATCCTACCCTGAACCATCCAATCTACAATTAATCCATCGAAGAAGAAATCTGCAAACTTTAATAAACCTGGCATATCTGTGTCAACAGGTATCATTTCATCTATATCCAATAATTCCTTCTGAAAATCTCTCATTCGTGACTGGGCAATATGAATATACTCGGAAGCATCATCCATTCTACTATGTTTTATCGCTGTAGAAATCATCCCACCACCAAACATATCAAGTGTCCCCCACTTAGAGGCAGAACTCAGTGATTCTTGCGCATTATGAAGTGCTTGCTCAGCATATTGGCCAGCTTGAATTGCTTCATTAAATTCCTTTAAGTAAGCTTGTATATCCCCTTCTTTTTCACTCAAGCGATATAATTCGTCAGCATATCGAGAGTGACCTTTCTTTATGAGATGTTCCTTTTTACTAAGCAAATCCTGATACAACTCTTCACTATTCCCTACTTCAGCAAGTCTGTTCTGAACATTCAGAATCGAATCCATAACCTCATCTCTCGTCTTTTCTGCTTCTTCTAATTGTAATTGAACAGCTAATACCTCTCTGTTTTCTTTATCTAATTTTTCATATTTTGTCCCTGTTATGGTAGAGAAGAAATTAGCAATATGAAACCCTTCTAATCTTCTTACATCGGCCTTTTCTTCCATCAACTGGGTGTTTAAGCGATTTATTGTGTTTTCAATTTCGGAGAGTTCCGAGTAGTAATCTTGAAGCTGTGACTCAAGTTTATATTTCTGCCGAATCTTACCTTTTACTTGAATGATTTGATCATTTAAATTTAAAATCATCGAAATCCCCCTTTGCTTTCGCTAACTATACATACGATTAAGCTAGTAAATAGTTTCAAGGTTAATCCTATCCATCCTCAAAGCGAAAAAAGGAAGCACACTAATGCTGCACTCCCTTCTGTCCTACTGCACTTCACCAAACAACTGGTGGTTAGCCCCATATGGAATTGTTTCTTTTGTAATGTGAACCCCTAAAGATTGGAACGCTTTGACAACATCTTCATACCCACGTTCAATATGATCCACTCCAGTGATAAAAGTAGTCCCTTCCGCTACCATTCCAGCAAGAATTAACGAGATTCCAGCTCGAATGTCCGATGTCGTGACTATCGCACCTTTCAAATTACTTTTTCCTTTTACAAAAGCAACCCCTGAGCGCACTCTGATGTCTGCTCCCATTTTTCGTAATTGCCCAACATGTTTAAAACGATTCGGGTAGATTTTTTCCGCAATAATACTCTTGCCAGTTGCTTGGGTTAGTAAAGTCGTCATTGGTTGTTGTAAATCTGTCGGAAAACTTGGGTACATTCCAGTCCGAATTCGAGAGGCACGTAATGTACCCGTTGAATGAGCTGTTATGGCATTTTCCTCTACCTCTATCTCTATTCCAATCTCTTGTAGCTTCGTTAGACATGATCCTAAATGTTCTGGGATAACATCCGTAACCGTCACACTTCCTCCTGCTACTCCTGCACCGATTAAAAACGAGCCAGCAATCAATCGATCTGGAATCACCCGATGGGTACCACCCGTTAAATGATTCACCCCAGTTATGCGAATCGTGGCTGTTCCGGCACCACTAATATTAGCTCCAAGTTTATTAAGAAAAATAGCAGTGTCAATGACTTCTGGGTCCCTTGCAGCATTCAGTAGTACGGTCTCCCCCTTCGCTCTTACTGCCGCTAGCATAGCATTTATTGTAGCTCCAGAAGTAATCGTATCGAAATAAATAGTTGCACCACGTAATTCTTTTGCTTCCACTACATAATAATCTTGGTAATAAGTAAAGGTTGCTCCTAGCATTTCTAATGCCTTTATATGCTGATCAATCGGGCGACTAACAAAATCATCGCCGCCAGGATAACCAACGGACACTTTTCCATACTTAGCCAATAATGCTCCTACGAAATAATAAGCTGTTCTGAAAGAGGATGACTTCTTCGGATTGAAATCCGTTGCCGATATAAACCTAGGATCAATCGATATATCCCCTGTAATTTCTCGTTTTATTTTAAGGCCAACTTCTTCTCCCATTTCTCGAATCACTCGAAAATCAGCTATATTAGGTATTCCTTCGAGTATAATCGTTTCATCCGAAAGACAAGCTGCCGCTAACAAAGCCAATGAACTGTTTTTAGATCCTGGAATTTGAACAACACCGTTTATAGTAGGTGAATAGTCTACACGAATTGCTTGCAACTAGTATCACTCCTTAGTGGAAGTCGTATTGACAATAATAATTTCCGCATTTGTTTTCTCAATCTCTTGAATTACTTTTTCTGATGCTGCTTCGTCTGTAATAATTAAATCAATTTTATCTATGGGGACAGAAGTAATAAACATATTTTGTCCGACTTTTTCATTTGGGGCTAAACATATATTTTTTCTTGATACCTCTGCAACTTTACGAGCAAATGCCGCTCCTTCAGGTGTGGCAGTGCTAATTCCACTCGCAGTTATACCGCCACCTGTCATAAATCCTATATCTAACGAGAATTTACTCATCATTTCGATAGCAAGTATATCAATCATACTGCCTGCTGATTCTGCTCGTAATTTGCCTCCAATTAAGTAAGCGGTAATATTTTTTTGTTTACGTACTGATTCAGCAATTTTCATGGAGTTCGTCACTAATGTAAACGGAATGTCTACAGGAAGGTGCTTCAACATCCCATATTGGATTCCCGCTCCACCAATAAATACAGTATCATGCTCCTGAATGTAGGAGGATGCAAGCTTGGAAATAGCATCTTGATGAGGTTCTGGTATACCGTATCTTTTCGTTTCAGAGGATGGTAATGTTCTTACCTTTTGAAGTGGTTTTAATGCTATAGCTCCACCATAGGTTTTTTGTAATAATCCTTGATTTTCCATCATGGAAAGGTCTCTTCTTACTGAATCCACGGAAATCTGGAACAAATCCGCAAGTTCTTTAGCAATTACTCTACCATCTTTTTGTAGAATTTCAAGTATTATTTGCCTACGCTCCTCTGCTAACATCTAGATTACTCCTCACCATTCTTTCTCGAATACGTTACTTTCATACTATGCTTTGTTGTTCTGTTTCGTCAATACTTTTTCATTATTATTCATGTTATTTCTGTTTTTATCTGTTTTATAAAAAAGTAGAGGCTGGGACAAAAGAATTTATCTTAAAGGAAAAACCGAATGATGAGCAAAGACCACGCTCCGGAAATATACTTGCGGTTGCTTCCAGTACAGGGGCGACATCTGCTCGAAAAGACCTCGCAGTGTCTTCTTTACCGCCGGGCGGCTGCCTTAGCCTCCCCGCTTTCGTCTACGTATATTTCCGGAGCTAGTACCGTGTATCATTCGGTTTGTCATTTAATTCTTTTCGTTATGTCCCAGTCTCCACCTGTTTAATTTACATCATCTAGCGCGTTAATAAAATTTTTTAGATTAGTAAATTCCGTCTCTCTCCGCCATTTCGCCATTTCTTCTTCCTGATTAGCAAAATATAATGTTAAGATTTCTCTCATTTCTTGATGATATGCCTTACTCTGTTTACTTTCTTCTGCCATTTTGCTAACAAGCTGTACCCAGTTGGGGACTATTTCCCCGTATCCGTATGGTGGATACTCTATAGCAATTTCTAATGCATGATTGAAATCATCATTTAAGTATAATTCATTAGCTAACCAATACCCTACATATCGATTATCCCCTTGTTTAGCCATTGCTTCTGCAAACTGGCTACTTGCCTCACGATGTTGTCCTTTCATCATTAAAACAGTAGCATATAGGGATTGATCGTATTCATCAAGAATATCAACTTGCTTCCTATATAATTCAAACCACTTATGAAATAATTCCCAATCTCGCTGATTGAAATAATACAGAAATACTTCATGAATGTTAAAGGGGCTTGGTGCTTTCATCGCTAAATCTTCCATATAGGAAATTGCCAATTCATCTCTATCATGTATATGGTCTTCTTCTATCCCGATTAACCGAATAATCATTCGTAAACTATGCAAATCATCCGGATTTTGTTTATAGTTTTCCTTGTATTCGTTTAGAGCTTCTTGTATTTTTCCATCTATTAATAATTGATCTGTTGTCGTTAGTTCTCGTTGTTTTAAATAAAAGAAAGGTAGATTACCATATGATTGATCATCTAACAGAGCGCCATCACTTTTAGTAATTATTTTGCCGTTTTCATCATAGGCAGCCACCTTCCAATAATAACGATTTTCTGGGTGTGTGTATGCTAATAATGATTTAGGGCTTACTATATCAGTATCTCCAAAAGCTACCCCGCCCTGTAAATTATAAATATCCTCTACTGGAATATCTGCTTGAGATTCTTTAATATTCGAAATGGAACCCGTCCCAATCCAGCCACCATCTATTTCATAACCAAATCCTAACTCATAGTAGGAAGCACCTTCTACTTCTTCCCATTCAAAGTGTACTGTATTATCCACTAATTCTTCCTCGTTAACTGGCGTTTTAATAGCAATAAGTTTCTGTAAGGTTATATCATAGGTAACATCATCCTTGCTCCCATCGATTTCCACCGTATCATACATATCTGTCACCCAAGTCCATCCACTAATTTGTTCATAATGAACACCAATGGCTAATTGATAATTATTCGGTATGACCCCCTTAAACTCATAATATCCATCGTTATCTGTAAGGGTTTGATATTTTTCATCTGGTCTAATAGTATGATTTTTATCACTTTCTTCTTTTAAGAAAACGCCAATATTTTTTAACGGGGTACCATCACTTTTTACTATCCTCCCAGAAATCTTAACTACATTCCCAACACCGCCTCGTGCTTTTAGAACACTCAAAGTTTGCTCAAATGATTTCAATCGTTGATAATAAGGATAGTTTTCAAGAGTTATCTCATCATCACTGTCTGACCATTTTTCTCGTTCAATTTTATAATCTTCTTCATATTGCTTTATCGCTTTTGTAACCTCTTGATACGCTTCTTCACTGTCCCCTTGTTGAAGAAGCATTTCCGCTTTCAATTGAGCTAGCTGTGCGATGCTATCCATTTGAAGTGTTTTGAAGTTTTCCCCCATATCTTGGCTATATTGATTTGCTTCTTCCCATTGGCCATGATTCTTAGCTATTCGTATACGTTCTATAAGAAGCTCTTCCCGTTCATAGGAATAGTTATTCGATGCTAACCTAGTAGATGCTTGATATAACGTACTTTTAGCCTTTTCTACTTCTCCAATACGTTCATAATAAAAAGCTAACGTCTTCGCAGCGGTCACTAAATTCTCATTTAACGGCCCATTCTCCACAAAATCTATTATGAACGGAAGCTTTTCCTCCCAACTAAAATCCATGACTTTCGCTTCAAGATCTTCCCATGATGTCATAGATGGACTAATATAGATATCAAACTTACCGGTATAACCATCTTCTATCATATATTGTTGAATAATCTCCCATTTTTTATTAATCGATGTAGTAGATAAAAGCTCGAGAATTTCTTGTTTATCCTCAACCTTACCTGAAATTATTTTCTTTTCAGCCAGATATAACTCCAGATTCGGGATAATGAAAGTCATCAATAATGGAATGAAAGTTAGTATACCTACGACAGCTATAACTAAGTGCTTCACCTTGACCCTAATCTTCACCTATTTTCCCGCCCCTCTGATTAGATTCCCAATAAAAATACCCCGAACCGTCGACGTGTTTAATCGAATCGGAAGCTCCTTCGTCTGGTCGCTGCTCTATTGATTTTATTGCTGGATATCCCATCACTACCATAAACAGGACAAGCACTACACTTATCGGTACGAGAGGTATAGAAATCTCTTTATTCCAAAGCTTAAGGAGCTTCTGTTTCCAAGTAGTCGGATAAACATGATTCAGTACTTGTTGATGGTTAGTAAACTGAATATGTTCCATTTCCTTATCGAGTTGGCCTTTTAATTGCGCTTTCGTTTTCTTCAAGAAATTCCTCTCCCTTCACCAAAATATCCTTCAATTTTAACCGTGCTCGCTTAAGCCTCGATTTGATTGTATTTTCCTTTTCCTTTGTATACTCAGCAATTTCGCTAATTTTCATTTCGTTAAAGTAAAACAATGTAATCACTTCTCGGTATTTATAATCAAGATCATGTATTGCTTCGCTTAAATTAGCATTCCATATCCACTCCATTAATTCTTCCTCTGGGGAAAGCGTGGTCTCATCTTCATGCATTTCGTCACTCTCGAAGGCTAGTAATATATTTTTCCAACTCCATCGACGCATTCGAGATCGACAACAATTCATCACAATAGCGGTGAGCCAGCTTTTTAATTTCGCAGGGTCTTCTAGTTGCCTAATCTTCTCATAGGCAATGACAAAAGTATCCTGTACGGCTTCCTCTGCTGTTTGATGGTCCTTTAAAAGCAGATAGGCTGTTCGTACTAAATAATTGCCATACTGATTCATTAATTCTATAAGTGCACTTTCCTGTTTATCTTTTAACCGGTCAACAAGATGCAAGCTGGCTCCCCCTTTCTGATACTTAGATGCTACTAGCTGAAATAAAGTTGCAACATATCTGAAAAAATTATAGCATGCTCCTGTTTATAGCAATATAAAAGCTTAGTGCATCTTTGAGACGTACAGACTTAAGTTGTAGCGGATAAAGGGAATACACAACCGTAGGGGAGGCGAAGTTGACTTATCGTATAGGGGTGAGAGAAGTCCGGCTTCCGGAGCTGGACATTTCTGCTTATACTTTCTTATCACGATAAAAAAACACTCTTCCATAAGGAAAAGTGCTACTACTTTACATTTAATAATTTGCTCAATCAATATGAATTTATTTTATAAGTGCAGTTTTGGTTAGCCTTCGTTTAGTTGAAAAATTATGCTAACTATATTTATGAATAATAGCTAATACTTTTTTTAATTCTGATACTGGTATTTGACCTGGTGCTGACTCAGATACACCGGAAGCAAATGTCGCCACAGAACCAAATACGTGACAAGATAACCTACTAATTAATCCATCTCCTCCCATGGAGATGGTAATGAATGGGCGATCGGCATATTTTTCCTTCATTATATTTGTAACCTCTAATAGGGTAATAACATCTTCCTTGTTTTTCGGCATTACCGCTATTTTCGGAATATCTGCCCCAAGATTTTGCATATCTATCAGACGAGAGATAATTTCTTCCTTCTTAGGAGTTTTTTGAAAATCGTGATTAGACAATACAACATACACCTGATTTTCTTTTGCAGTGGAAACTAGTCTTTTTACCATCATATCGTCCAAGAACAGTTCGACATCTACCATATCAGCCACTCTTGATTGAATCACTTTTTCCATTAGCTGCTCATAATATTCTAACGGTATTTCCTTATGACCGCCCTCATGAACAGTTCGAAACGTGAATAGCAAAGGCACATTCTTTACTAGTTTGCTTATTTTCCCAAGAACTTTCATAACCGAATGTAAGTCTTCTACAAATTCAAAAGTATCCGCTCTCCACTCGATTATATCCGGCTCCATGGCCATAACTTTTTCTATCTCAGACATTAGTTCCTGCTCAGAACTACCTACGATCGGTACGATAATTTTCGGTAATCCTTCACCAATGGTAATATCACGCACTTTAATAGTTTGCATCTTTTTGTCTACTCCTTGCTTACACAACATATTACCATATTAATCTATTTCGATTATCTAAGTAAAGTATAGTTGCTATTGTGTGTATTTGAGAGTTTATTTACATGTTGGCTTGGGGGGCGTGCGGGCCTGGATCGTGTGGGGGCTGGGGTTTGCGCGGGGGGCCTGGTTTTCGTGTGGGAGCCTTAATTTTCGCGCGAGGATTCCTAATTTCGCGCGGAATCCCATGAATTTCGCGCGGAATTTCTCAAAAATCGCGCGAGACTTTATCTGTCGCGCGATTAATGCTAAACGTCGCGCGTTTTTTATGATACTCGCGCGAAATTGATTGTATATCGCGCGAAAATGTTACCTTTTACAGAATTTCACGCGCCTCACCTAAACACCAAAGTTCAAAACACTGTGGCGTTCTACATGGCTTTCTATATAAGAAAAGGAGCCTTAATTTAAAAGCTCCTTCTCAATCTTATTCCCCTTCACTATTTTCCTGTTTCTTCGGTAGTCTTCCTGCCTTTTTCATAGCCTCTCTAAGCAAAAACTCAATATGACTATTGACACTGCGAAATTCGTCGTTAGCCCAATTTTCAAGGGCATCGTACAGTTTCGGATCAATGCGTAATGGGAAATTCTTTTTCTTCATTTTATCACTTCTCTATTGGTATAGTGAACCTGTATTAATGACTGGCTGTGTGCCGTGGTCTGATACAATAGAAACAAGAAGATTATTGATCATAGCAACTCTACGCTCATCATCTAAATCTACAATACCTTCTTTTTCAAGTCGTTCAATCGCATCCTGTACCATACCCACTGCACCATCGACAATCTGTTTTCGAGCAGAAATGATGGCACTTGCCTGCTGTCGTTGTAGCATCGCTTGGGCTATTTCGGTAGAATATGCTAAATGGGTTAACCTTGCCTCAATAACCTCAACACCTGCCACACGTAATCTTTCTTGTAATTCTTCCGTTAACTCTGTGGAAACTTCTTCTGCATTTCCCCTTAATGTTAATTCATCAACCTCAAAATTGTCATATGGATACTTTGTTGCTACAGCACGGATAGCTGTTTCACTTTGGATTTCAACAAATTGTTCATAACGGTCTACATCGAAAACAGCTTTTGCTGCATCAATAACTTTAAATACAATTACTGCCGCGATTTCGATTGGATTCCCATTAACATCATTTACCTTTAATCTATTGCTATTAAAATTTCGTACACGAAGCGAGATAGTTTTTCGTACAGTAAATGGAATCGTCAGTACAATCCCTTCCCGTCGAATTGTCCCCATATATCTACCAAGAAAAATAACAACAACAGATTGATTAGGTTGAATCATAGTTATACCAGATCCTAGCACAATAGCTAACACAATCAAAATCCCACCAAGGATAAATTGCTCCTCTATAAAGCTAAATACCGTTCCGGCAATTAACCCTGCAATGACAAGAATCCCAAGATAACCATTCATTACCCATGCATTTTTCTCTTTAATCCCACTCATAACCAATCCCACCTTTTTATTAAATATCTTTCTTATATCACTATGATATCATGTTTATGAATTTTCGCAAATCTTTTTTCTCGTTTTCACATAAAAAAACTCACACGGTAATTCATACGAGACGAATTGCCAATGTGAGTTCAGATGTATATTTTTTTCGAACAAATAAATCTTATTTCCATAATGAACGTTATTTATAATTCATCGTTGCTTGTACTGCCTTTTTCCATCCTTTGTAAAGGTTCTCTCTTTTCGATTCTTCCATTTGCGGTTCAAATACGACATCATAATTCCATTGGGATGCAATTTCTTCTTTACTTTCCCAGAATCCTACCGCTAAACCAGCTAAATATGCTGCCCCTAATGCTGTTGTCTCCTTTATAAAAGGTCGTTCAACAGGAACATTTAAAATATCACTTTGGAATTGCATTAGGAAATCATTCTTAACACTACCACCATCTACTCGTAATGATTGTAAGGATATTCCAGAATCTTTAAGCATAGAGGTCAATACATCTTTCGTTTGATATGCTAGTGACTCTAGTGTAGCCCGAATAAAATGCTCTTTTGTTGTTCCACGAGTCAAGCCAAATACCGCACCACGTGCATCACTATCCCAATAAGGCGTACCTAATCCTACAAATGCAGGCACTACATAAACTCCTTCTGTTGAGGAAACCCGTTTAGCATATGTTTCACTGTCAGCAGCATTTTGAAACATACGCATTCCATCCCGTAACCATTGAATAGCTGAACCTGCAACAAAGATACTTCCCTCTAAAGCGTATTCTACCTTCCCGTCAATCCCCCAAGCTATCGTCGTTAATAATCCATGCTTAGATTGAACCGCACGATCACCGGTATTCATTAACATGAAGCAACCGGTACCATATGTATTTTTAACCATTCCTTCTTGAAAGCATGCCTGACCAAATAAAGCTGCCTGCTGGTCACCTGCCACACCTGCAATCGGGACATTTTGCCCAAATAAATGATAATTGTCTGTCGTTCCATAAACCTCGGATGAGGAACGAACTTCTGGTAGCATGGATTGTGGAATAGTTAACATATTTAATAACTCTTCATCCCATTTTAATTCATGAATATTAAACATCATCGTACGAGAGGCATTAGAATAATCTGTTACATGAACTTTTCCACCTGTGAATTTCCAGATTAGCCATGTGTCGATTGTTCCAAATAAAAGCTCACCCTTTTCTGCTCTTTCCCTCGTTCCTTCAACATGATCTAGGATCCACTTTACCTTTGTTCCAGAGAAGTATGGATCCACTAATAGGCCCGTTTTTTCTCTAATTAGATTCTCATAGCCATTGTCTTTTAATTCCTGACAGATCGCTTCTGTTTGACGTGATTGCCAAACGATAGCATGATATACCGGAATTCCAGTATTTTTATCCCAGACTACTGTTGTTTCGCGTTGGTTCGTAATGCCAATTCCAGCTATTTGTTCTGGTTTGATATTCGATTCTACTAGGGATGTAGCGATGACAGATAGCACCGATGCCCATATTTCATTCGCATCATGCTCTACCCAGCCCTGCTTTGGAAAATATTGATTGAACTCCTTTTGGGCTATATGTACAATTTCGCCTTGTTTATTAAAAATAATGGCACGTGAACTTGTCGTACCTTGATCAATTGCTAATATATATGTATCCATTTCGAAATCCTCTCTTTATTCCTCTCTCTTTAATTGCAACATGAAACACTAGCTGGAAGTAGGATTATAATAATCCCAAAGTTCTTTACTTGAAGTCGTAATAGTTGTTGCACCTGCATCTATTGCCTGTTGTACCTCTTCAACGGTTTCAATAAATCCACTAGCGATTATTTCTTTATTGGTCTGTTGACTAAATTGACGTATTATCTTAGGGACAACACCAGGAAGTAATTCAATATAGTCTGGATCAGTTCGTTCTATTAATTTACTACTTCTTTCAATAGACTTTGAGTCCAACAAAAATATTCGTTGAAAAGTCTGAACCCCTTTTTGTTTCGCTTTCATAATAACATTTGGCTTTGTCGAGATAATACCTAAGGGTTTGTACTCCTGACAAATATATTCTGTAGCATATTCATCAGACTTTAATCCCTGAACTAAATCGATATCAAGTAATAATTGTTTCTTATGCTGCTTAGCGAATTGAAAAATCGGTTTCAATCGAGATATATGAGCATTTAATACTGCAAAATACGTATAATTATAATCTGGGAATTTATCAATGTCCTTTATTTCTCCAATTACCGGTATAATTGCTTGCCCTTTAAAATTCAACAAATCACCTCTTTCTTCATCTCTATCGCCAGTATATAAATAATATAATAATGATCAAAAACAGAAGCTACTTTCTTCTGTTTTTGATCAATTACACTCTTTATAATAACAAATTAATTTTTGAATGCTGCATCCTCTAATGCAAGCTCTAATTCTTTTTTATACAATTCGCTAGTATTACTATCCCAATGGAAATAATCTCCCATCCAGCTTAGCACATTCTCTTTATATTCTTTTACCGTTTCAATGTCGAACAAAATCGCTCCTGTTCTACGATTGAAAAAGTCTACAGGTGTCACTGCCATTTCATGATCTAATGCATATTGAAGCTTAGCAAATAATAATAATGGAAGATGATATTTAGCTGCGACATCTGCCTTTTCCTTCAAAATGTCGAATAGAATTGGTACATTTGAGCCATACATTTTAGCTAAATGTCTTGCATCTTCCTCTGTTAAGCCAGCATCCATACCTACTGAAATTTGACTTTCTACGAATTGATTGAAATTAGCAGAGCCCCCTACATTTCCACCTGAAATAGGAATCTTCCGTGTTTCACAAGCTGAGAACAGTTTTTGCTGCTCTGCTTTAAATTTAGAAGCTAGTAAGTCTACTATGCTTTCTGCCATTTTACGATAACCAGTTAATTTCCCTCCAGCAATTGTTAATAATCCAGACTCAGATTCCCAAATTTCATCTTTTCGAGAAATCTCTGAAGGATCTTTTCCTTCCTCCCAAATTAACGGACGCACACCAGCCCAGTTTGATTCCACATCGTCTTTTGATATCGATACATCTGGGAACATATAGTGAATCGCTTCTAAAAGATAATCACGATCTTCCGTGGTCATCTTCGGACTAACTGGATCATTTTCATAAAAAGTATCCGTTGTGCCGACATAAGCTTTTCCGTCACGAGGTATCGCAAATACCATTCGACCATCTGGCGTATCAAAGTATACCGCCTGCTTTAATGGGAATCTAGATTGATCAATAACTATATGAACACCTTTAGTTAATCTTAGTACTTTCCCTTTTTTAGAGTTATCTTTTTCTCGGATTGTGTCTACCCACGGACCTGTAGCATTCACAACCTTCGAAGCTCGAATTTCATATTGTTCTTTCGTTAATTGATCCTCTACAATTGCTCCAACTACTTTACCATGTTCATAAATCAAGTTGACTACTTTAGAATAATTCAATGCTGTTGCACCTTTTTCCACGGCAGCCTTCATTACTTCCATTGTCAATCTTGCATCGTCCGTTCTATATTCTACATATATTCCACCACCAAGTAAATCTTGCTTTTTCACAAGAGGCGCCTTTTCGATTGTTTGTTCTGCCGTTAACATGTATCGTCTTTCATTTTTCTTTACCCCAGCTAAAAAATCATACATTCTTAGACCAATAGAAGTCATAAATTTACCGAACGTACCACCTTTATGAAACGGTAGTAGCATCCATTCTGGAGTTGTGACATGTGGTCCATTTTCATAAACAATGGCACGTTCTTTCCCGACTTCTGCCACTTGCTTTACATGAAATTGTTTTAAATAGCGAAGACCACCATGGACTAGCTTCGTAGAACGGCTTGATGTACCAGCGGCAAAATCCTGCATTTCCACTAATGCCATTTTCATTCCGCGAGTAGTACCATCTAACGCAATCCCGGCACCTGTTATTCCACCACCAATAATAAGGACATCAAAGGTTTCTTTTTTCATGGTATCAATGATTTGATTACGATTTTTATTTGAGAAATTCATATCTTATTCTCCTTTTCCGATTAGCTTTTGTAATATCAAGGTATTTATTAACATCTATATACAAAAAGAGACCACAACAACACTGTCGAACTTATTTTCGACACGTTCTGTGGTCTCTTATTCTCTACCGTGATATTAACTTACTAATATTATAACATGATCTATACGATTTGAAAACAATCAATTTTACGTATCATGATTTAACTCTACTTAAACTAAAGATTTTTACCAATTAAAATACTGTTGACAACGTTTTCACTTCATACTATACTAGCTAGTAAGTTAATACATTTGTGAAGAGAACACGAGACTCACTTTTTTTCTTTGTATTTAATTCAAAGAGGGTTAAGTGAGTCTCTTTTTGTTTTTCTTTAAAAAAGAGTAGCAAGGGGTGATATATAAGTAGTTGAATTGTCCTACATAACCAAAGAGCAATATCCTATAAATTTTTTTATCGGGGGTAAATAATTTGAGAAAGTTTAAACATCCAGTTGTATGGGTCATTATTTCGTTACTATTGATTTCGATAGGTAGTATAGCTGCTTATCAATTTAACAGTTCAAATGGGAAGGTTGATGTTTCTCGTATCTATTTTGATACACCTAGAGGAGAGCTTTCCGGACTCCTTTACATGCCTGAAGGTGCGAATAAAGAACCACGGCCTACCTTAATTGCTACACATGGATATTTGAATTCTGCCGAAATGCAGGATGCACAGGCTATTGAAATGTCGAAACGCGGATATGTCGTTTTAGCATTGGACCAATATGACCATGGACACTCAACAGGTACTATGGAAAAGCCCGTACCATTTTTCTCATTCTGGCCATATGCTATTTATGATGCAGTTCAGTATATGTATGAACAAGACTATGTATTAAAAGATGAAGCTGGTAATGGTGTAATCGCTGTTTCTGGCCATTCCATGGGTGGCTTCTCTTCCACTAACGCAGTTGTACTTGACGAACTCGATTTCCAAGAAAGTGGAATAAGAAAGATTCATAGTTCCTTAACCATGGGATCGGACTACCAGTGGTTATTAGCACTAGGCTATACACAAGAAGATATTAATAACGCGTATGGTCCTAGATATTCTGGTAAGATTGCTGGAAATTATGATGAATTCTTCTTTGATGAAGGTGCAAGAACGACTGGTAAAACAGTAGTTCAAAAGAATTATATCGGTACAGAAGAGGGACAAGGTTTCTTAGGAAATCCCGAAAACCCAGAAGTTGGTAAGCTATATGAAGTGGATGGTGGTGTACGAGTAATCTACCAACCGAATGAAACCCATCCATGGAATCATTTTTCCAAAACATCTACAGCATATGCCATTGATTTTTACAGTACAGCATTTGCTGATTATAGTAATTTAGTTTCTGTTGATGAAAACGGCCAGACTTGGATTTACAAAGAGTACTTCGAGTTTATTGCTTTAATCGGATTTTTCCTACTCTTTATTCCAATTATCCTATTAATCTCGAAGCTTCCATTCTTTAAGGCTATCTATACGAAAAAACCAGAACCATTACCAGAGCCTAAAACAACTGGTTCTAAATTAGCTCGCTTTATTTTATTATTGGTTGGAGGATTATTCCCTGCATTATTCTTCTCTGCCCTTTATGGTTCAAGTGCAAATGAAGCATTCTATGGAATGAGATTACTAAGACAAATTAGTTTAGTAATAGTAGTAGCATCCGCTATTTTCTTAATTTATTCCATAGCGAAGAAATCGAATAAATCGATTCGATCTGTTTCATTTATTATGTTAATGTTAAGTGTCATTCAATACTTCTATTTAAAAAATCAAGAAACCTTTATTGCTACAACACAGTTATTTGGAGCACCAACTACCAACCCGGTACTCTATTGGGCTATTAATGTAGCCATTGTCATGTTGATGATTATGGTTGGCTATCATTATATTGCCAAAAAGCCTGAAGGGGCAACTATCGCCAACTATGGTGTGAAAGCAAATATCAAATCCGTTATTGCATCCTTATTAACTGCTATTATAGCTGTCGTGATTGGTTATGCTATTCTGTATGCCATCGACGCCATGTTCAAAACGGACTTCCGATTATGGACATTAGCAGTAAAAACCTTTGAAATGCAACATATTATAGCATTATTAAAATATGCACCATTATTCTTTATCTACTATTTCATTAGTGGAATTTCAGTAAATATAAATACTACTGGTGAACGTTATGAAGGAATAAAGGGGTATATTATTTCCATCCTACATTATGTTGGCGGATTAATTCTTTACTTAATCTATCAATACGGTGTCCTATTTACTACTGGAACAGCAGGCTACCCTGAGCAAGCATTATCATCCATTATTGTGATTGGACTTGTACCTGTTTTAGCTGTAGCAGCTATCTTTAATCGTTTCCTTTATAGAAAAACTGGAAATGTCTATGTAGCTGCATTCTTGAACACCATTCTAATGACATTAATCACGTTAGCGAATACTGCGCTTTATACTATTCTTTAAGAATAGATCAACTAACAGTAAAGCTGAGGTAAGGAATTATTCCTGGCCTCAGCTTTTTTTCTACATTTTAATAAAAACCAGAGAACCACATGAATCTCATACTTGGTTCTCTGGTTATTTATGTCACTACAATATGATGATAATGGGATTATGAAGAGAATTACTTATGAAAGCTAATCTCCTGTAAATCATGCTGTGCTTTATCATTAATTATAAAGTCGTTGAACAGGTAGAAGTTTGGTGTAGTAAAATACGTAGAGCCTGTAGGAACATATAACCTCTCCCATACGCTAGTAAGCATAACCTGTTTATTGATATACATTTCCCTCTTTGTATTTTCTACGTTAGAAATGAATTGGAGATGCTCCTTGCTATTGTGACAACCAATGATCATATTTCGGTCAACACTTATATCATTTTCATCTTTCCCAGCCACTACTTTCATCCAATTTCCAGCCTTATCCTGTAGATTTACCCAGTTATTTGCCATTACTGCATCTGGTTTAACAAATGCGATGGACTGCCATGCTTTGTCATGGAATAACTTTCCTGTATGTTGTTCGATTTCGGACACATGGCATAAAATTGGTGCACCTGGAAGTAGAAGGAAATATTGATGCATGGTAAGTCCTTTATATTCCTTATTTTGTTCTACGATGGTCGATAACTTGATACCTTGCCATTCATTCCCTTTATTGTCTACAAGCTTAGCAAAGTCCGCTTTGGTTGTTTCCTTGGATAGGGAATAAGGCCTAATCGATGTTAACCTACTAGAAATCCCACCAGCCCAAGGATTCCACCATAAATTTGGTTGCAGCTTAGGGAAAGAAGAATCTAACCATTCATGACCTTTATAAGTTAAAGAATGCAGTGCAGGGAAAAATTCTGGAGTAGCCTTTATTTCCACTACGCCATTATTTACTCTCCAGCTATCCATTCCATATACATTTTCAATCTCCTGTAGACATTCACCTTTCCCATGTGAAATAACAAGCGTTTCCAGATCTTGAATAGTCGCATCTAAACTAGCTTTTACCTTCACAGTCGAGATAGATGGTATATCATTTGCTGATAATTCAGCAATCCATTCCGTCTTCTTCTCTTTGCGATCGATTTTTCCTACCACCAATTCCTCTTGATTCAGATGCGAAAGTGATATTTCTCCATGAAGGTAATTGGATTTGTAATCTGTCACTTTTGCATAACCCTTTCCTCCTTGAAGAAAAGGATTATTGTTTTGTAAAGATAGTCTTACATGATTAACTGGCTTTACCTTTTTACTAAAGCTAGCTTTATTCGCATAAGCTCGGAAACTTTCGATATCATGAAAAGCGCCAAGGGAGAAAACTACTGGTTTCGTTACAAGAGAACTTCTAGGACCGATTTTCCCTAGATCATGCTCAAAATAATGGAACCAAGAATCAAAATGGATTTTACTAGTTGAGTCCCAGCAAATGCCAAGAGGATCTGATCCTTCTTTTGCAAATATCCAATTCTCCGTGATGTGTGTATCTTTCCAATACTCATATGAATTACCAATGGAGTCAGTCATTTCAACCATTTCACCTTGATAAGGAATAACCGCCTTCTCTAATCCAAAGTAGATGGGCTGATTTACAAAGATAGACTCCGCAGTTTCTACCTCTCTCTTATTCTCAACCTCATAATAATTTTCTACCAGTCCCTCGCTGGATAGCTTGAGGATAAGATGTAGCGTAATAGAAGGAAATGCTGCGATCTCATAGGATATTTTTGCACCGATAGTCCCATTCTCATCCATAAATTGTATCTGATTGTATTTTGCTTTAGCCATTTCTTCAGAATAAGGCTTCCCCAGCTTCGGTGTCATTACTTGAATACTACTCTCCTGCTTTTTCCTTCCCATATCAATAGTATTATCTTTTTTGTTCAATACTGCAAAGTACTGTCCGTTGTATAAATGAACCATTTCTTCATCAATACCAAAGAATTTCGCACCAATTCCTCTTATCGGAATACCAATGAATCTTGAAAATTCAACTATTTCCCCATTCTCTTTAATAGCTTTAATTGGCAATGCCGCTTCATAAAAACCATAGCCCGTTACGATAAATGGTACAGGTACAGATTTTCTTTCCTTTGGATTCATTTCTAATTGTATTTTTTCCGCTTTGATTTCCATAATTGGTGAATCTGGAAATGTTACCTCAAAATGAATTTTTTCAGAGTAGTTATTTACTATATCTAAATAAAATATGTTTTCATTTCCTAAGAAAGCTATATCCTCTTGATAATGTGCCGTAACTTGAGCAGGATATTTGGGTAAAATACCTAGCTTAAAGGTAGCCTCTTTACCATTAATTCTAATTTTTGTCTTTACAGATGGATGTGTTCGAAGAGAATTCTGTTCTTCCTCGATGGGATGAATATAAAAGTTTTCGACAACCTCAATCTCGTCCGTAACATTAATGGACTTTTCTATAGAATACTCAATATTTTTGTCGTTTTCACCTTTTAATTCAACCTGCAGGGCTTTAGCCGATTTGTTTTTAATCGTGTATTGAATAGGATAATGGTTTCCGAATACTAATTGGTGCTCCGGTATTGTTGCTGCAATATAATAATCATCTGTTTCGATTAATCGGATTCCTCTTCCTGTTCGCTCAAACTCCATCCGAAGTGTTTGATTTTCTTTTTTCCATGCATACTCATAATAATGGAATTCATTCTCCACTCTACCATCTGGCTTCACTTCAATTTCCCTTGTACTAATATCGTACCAATTAGCATCCTTAAAGAAATCCGCTACTGCTTCAGTATGTAATACCGTGGGCATGAAGTTCATTAAATGTGTCGTATCATCCCGCTCTTCCCAGAAAAAGCCACATCTCTTATATAAGGGAACTGCCTTCGTATTCCCTGGCCATGTGTACAAATCTAGCCTAGGCCACTTTAAATGGATTGCTTCCTCCAAAGCAGTTAAGAGCAGTTGCTTGCCAATCTTTTTACCGTGATAGTCATCTCGTACATTTAAAAGTGGAATATACAATGCCCCTTCATCATCACGATATTCACTAAACCCACAATACCCCACAACCTTATCACCCTCTAGAGCTAGGAACGTGTGGATATTGGTTGAATTTCGCTCACGGAGTAAAATCGATTCTTCCGTATCTACGGTATTCGCACCACCCCATCCATCACGACTATGGTTCCACATCTCTGCAACTCTAGCAGCATAGCTTTCATCATATTTTACGATTTTGATATCCATGCATTCATCTCCTTTTTCATATAAACCCTACATCTCTTACACTCAAAACTTATCTCCCAAAAGAAAAAGAACCACTCAAACGAGAATGGTTCTTATATACTGACTCCCGATAAGGGTATATTTGCGACATAATAAAAACCATAGAATGCTTCATACATCCTATGGTAGAAATTGACAGAAAAGTTCAGATAAGAGTCTAACGTACCCTATAGGTTGTATGTAGCAAGTTATTTTGTTGAGTTAAGGCAATATATACTCTAATCATGTTATACAACCCCCTTTAAAAATTCTGAATGTTTATTACTCCATTAGTATACAGAAAATTCGTTACTATGTAAACCCTATTTTTTCCAATACCATCCTCTCTATCATTCTATATCTTCTGCTTGATAACATATAAATACACACCCTGTTAAACGCAAACAGAAGCTATTGCGTTAAATTAATACATAAAGCCTAATCTAATGACCATACTAATGGTATGAATCATACGGTTATCACCGATTAACGTTACTAAAGAATACACCATAGAGGTTTGAAACGATGATCAAACGTAGGCGGCATACCAAAAAGAAGAAAGACCTTCCATTCATTGAAAAACATGTAGAGGAATATCCACAAAGAATTAGTAAAAATCTATATGAAAATAGGCACCTAGTGCTAACGATACTGGGTAATAGCTCTGACATCATTACACGTGAAATAGATCTTACATTTCCCCACCAAACAAAAGCGATGATTATTTTCATGGATGAATTAGTGGATAAAGAGACTGTTCAACATTATCTGTTAGATCCTATCATTAATCACTTACATCGTAATGAGATAGTTGATGACCTAAATGAAGCAGCCACTATATATAAACACATAATGAAATCTATCACATCTGCAGAATTAACGGAAATAGACACCATTAATCAATTACTGGACCATTTACTTACTGGAGATACAATCCTTCTAGTTGATGGTTTCGAACTAGGAATAGCAGTAGGTTCTAAAGGGGGAAGTGAGCGTAGTGTAGAGCCTCCAACAACTCAACAGGTTGTTCGAGGGCCAAAAGATTCCTTTACTGAAAGCATTAGTGTCAACACTGCTTTATTACGTAAACGAATAAAGGACCCAAATTTTTGGCTTGAATCATCCACTCATGGTAGAAAAACAAAAACGAAAGTAGTGATTGCATATATACATGGCATTGTTACACCAGGCATTGTCGAAGAGGTTAAAACTAGATTAGAGAAAATCGACATTGATTCAATTCTTGAAAGTGGTTATATCGAAGAACTGATACAGGATGAAACATATACTCCCTTCCCCACTATTCTAAATAGCGAAAGACCTGATACGATATGTGCAGGATTATTAGAGGGTAGAGTTGCAATCCTGGTTGATGGTACACCTTTTGTTCTTTTAGTCCCGGCGCTTTTTGTGGATTTCTTTAAATCAAGTGAGGATTACTACCAAAGAAGTGATATAGCCAGTTTAATTCGAATCATACGGTATATTTCTTTTTTTCTTGCTTTACTTACACCATCTGTCTATATTGCTTTAACCACATTTCACCAAGAAATGATACCAACAACATTACTTGTTAGCTTAGCTGCACAACGGGAAGGGATACCCTTTCCAGCTTTAATTGAGGCACTCATCATGGAATTAACCTTTGAATTATTAAGAGAAGCCGGTGTTCGATTACCTTCCACGGTAGGGTCTGCAATATCAATCGTTGGAGCACTCGTTATCGGTCAAGCCGCCGTTGATGCTGGAATTGTCTCTGCTACTATGGTTATCGTGGTTTCTTTAACGGCTATTAGTAGTTTCGTCTTTCCAAATTATAATTTAGCAATTAGTGTTCGGATGCTACGGTTTCTATTCATGATATTAGCAGCGACATTTGGATTATTCGGTATATTTATAGGGTTATTATTATTGACGCTACACTTAACTAGTTTGAGATCTTTTGGCATCCCTTATTTATCACCATTTGCATCATATATTTCTTCCGATCAACTGGATGCCATCATACTACTTCCGAAATGGAAACAACTATTCCGATCTCGATTAGTTAATCAACAAAATATAACACGTGCAAAGCCAAGGAAGCCAAAACCTCCTCAAAACAGGTAGTTTACATAAATTTTTTGAAGAGAGGGAACATGATGAAGAACATCAAACAGTGGTTAACTTTCTCTTTTATCCTAGTCTTACTTTCTGGTTGCTGGAGTGCACAGGAATTAACAGATATTACACTTGCAACAGCAATGGCAATTGATAAAGATGAACAGGGATATAAGATAACGTTACAAGTATTAAACCCTAAGGAAATAGCTGGCGACCAAATGACTCAAAGCTCTACCATTACGACCTACTCTACTGTTGGCACAACAATTATGGAGGGGTTTAGAGGTTTAACACAAGTGCTACCGCGAAAAGTTAACTTAAGTCATCTACAACTACTTGTGTATGGTGAAGAAATGGCTTATGACGGCATTGGAAAAACTTTAGATGTTCTAGTCCGAGATCATGAAATCAGAACAGATTTTACTATTGCTATTGCACAAGGATTGGAAGGGGCAGAGTTAATTAGTATTTTAACCCCCCTAGAAGAGATTCCAGCCATCAAGGTAAAATCGAACATCGAGTCCTCTGAAAACTTTTGGGCACCTACAAAATCAGTTCATTTAGACGAATTAATCCAATCCATTTCTACTGAAGGGAAGGAAGCAATATTAACCGGTTTATATATTATAGGTGATGTTGAAAGTGGTGCCTCTATGAAAACTAGACAACAATCTGGCAATCCTACCATGATATACCTAGATGGTATTGGTGTTTTTCGAGGCGAGAAGCTACAAGGTTGGTTAAATGAAAACGAAAGCAAGGGATTCAACTATATAACGAACAATGTTAGTAATACGGTTGGCTGGGTCCCGTGTGACAACGGTGGTACGATATCCGTAGAGGTAACGGATGCCAACACCGACATGAAGGCATCGTTCGTTAACAGTAAACCATCGATTGATATTACGGTTGAAATTAAAGGAAATATTGGGGATGTAGAGTGTTCTATCGATATAACCGATCAACGTTCCATTGAAGAAGTCCAGAAAAAGCTTGAACAAAAGACGGCTGAATTTATTGAAGCAAGTGTTACCAAAGCCCAAGAATTTCAAAGTGATATTTATGGTTTTGGTAATGCAATAAAACGATCTAATCCTAAAGAATGGGAAAAGATAAAGGATGATTGGAATACGCTCTTTCAAGATCTGGAAGTCAATGTAAAAGTGCAAGTTGATATAAAGAAATCTGGTATGGTTACCAAATCTATCTATGACACAATTAAAAGAAAAACAGAGAAAGTGGACTAAACATGATAAAAGCTTCTTTATTTGCAGTTATAGGTGCGTTTTTATTCTACATGGAGATAAAAGGACTCCTAAAGAAGACAAAGAAGAAAAAAGAAATACTAGTCTTCGTTTTCTTAATGAGTCTTTCGATTATCTTACTTTCTTTACACTTTCTAGATTTAAAGCTTCCTTATGTTGTGGAAGTGGCTGATTTCATAACGAAGCCAATCACGGAACCTCTAAAGAATTGGTTAGCAACATTTCAGCAACCATAATTTCTAAAGGGAGGAATAGACGTTGACAGAGAAGCTAGATGGCAAACAATATGCTGTACTGGTCATTATGAATACACTCGGCGCATCCATTATTTTCATTCCTAGTATTGCAACTATTTATGGGAAAGAGAATGGTTGGATTACATTGGTGCTTTCCATAATAGTGGGTTCCGTTATTATTCTACTCTATAACCAAGTCATTAAAGTGTTAGATGGAAAAGCCTTCTTTCCTGCCATCGAATCACTATTAGGTAAATGGTTCGGAACTATAATGATTCTGTTATTTACTGGTTTTGTTTTTGTTAATTCCTCGGCAAATCTATGGTCTATCAGTGACTTTGTGTCCTTACAAATCCTAATGGGTACACCATTTGAAGCAATATCATTTATGATTATCATCACGACATTAATTGCTATTAAATATGGCATTGAGGTTATTGGAAGAACCGCGGAGCTTTTTTTTCCTTTTACGATGATTAGTGCTATCTTGTTGACCTTACTCGTCTTGAAAGATGCAGATATAACCAATATCCAACCCATTTTTCAGCTTAACAGAACTGCTACCATAGTAGGTATCATTCCCATTTTGTCTATCACTTTTTTAGAATTAGTCATCTTAATTGGTATATCAAGTTTTGTCAACCAACAAAAAAGCGCACGAAAAGCATTATTAGCGGGTGGGATTACAAGTGGATTGATTCTTCTTATCGTTACATTTGCATGTATCACCGTATTAGGCGTGGGAGGAACCATACATTATACCTATCCAATTTATGCCTTAGGGCAAAGGATTAGCATTTTCCATTTTTTTGAGCGAGTAGAAATCCTTGTTGCGTTTATTTGGTTCTTTACCATTTTTATAAAGCTTTGTGTGTCTTTTTATGTATTAGCAAATGGGATCAGTCATTTATTTAAAATGAAACATTATAAAGCCCTTTCCGTTCCATTAGCCTTTCTATTGTTTTTGGGTTCTATGCTATTAGTACGGAATACACTTGAAGCTCATACATTTATCAATGGTTCTTACAGTGTTTTATCTATAACCATTGGATTTCTATTTCCTATTATTATCCTTCTTGTCCATTACATCAAGAAGGTATAATGGAGTGAAACCATAAGAAATTCTTATTTCTCAACTAAAAACGTACGGCCCTCTGAGTGTTAACACATCGTCAACACTCTTTTTCTTTACAAAATGACTACTATGTTATTAGAGGAAGGTTTCAAACTAATTCATGTTAGGAACAGGTTGTAGTGCCTTTTCATGAACGGTTTAACCAAAGGGCTAATTATCGATTTTTTTACTTATCATATTGAACACAAAACTTATTTCCGTCTAAATCATAAAAGTGTAAAAAATTATTTCCTAAACCATCATCCACTATTTCTTCAACTTGTACTGCGTTATTTATTAAATGATTATAAACATGATTGATATTTGAAGTTTGAAAACCAATGACATTATGTACCTCACCATTTTTCAAAAAATTGGCCGTCGTATCCTCTATCGTTTCATTCAAAAATATCATTTGGCCTGATGGCAGATTTAATTGTGCAAGCTTCTCCTCTTCCGAATTCCATATTAGCTCTAACCCTAGTACTTCCGTATACCAAGCTATGGACTTTTGAATATCCTTGACAGGGATTTCAATGAATTTAAAATATGGTAAACATAATCCTGCTAATGAAGTTATACTAATTAATAAACCAATGAAAAGGTACAATGGTCTGACACCCAATAGTTCACTTAATACACCACCAATAAGCACTCCCAACGGCATGACACCCCTTATAATTAACAAACGAACTGAAAACACCTTACCAATAAGGTGATTGGGTACAGTTTTTTGGATAATAGTTGTATTATGGATACTAAAAATAGCCATACCTATTCCTCCAATAGTTTCTGTTGTTATTGCTATAAGAATACTATAATTAAAACAAAGTGCAATGAAGGTTATACCCCCAATAAAAAGGGAACCTAGCATGAGTAATCTACGGCTTTTGTATTTAATTCGTGTTACTATGATAGCACCTACTATGTATCCAATAGGAAATCCAGCCATAAAATATCCATATTCAGCATATGTCCCACCTAATTCTTCCGTAATATATGGTAGAGTTGTAACCATCGTCACTCCTACTCCAAATTGAACAAATGCTAAAAAGATCCCTAACCAAACAATTATTTTATGTGAAAAGAAAAAGGATATTCCTTCAGTGAAATCGGCTAACCATGTTTTTCTTACTTTTATGTTACTTCTCTTTTCTTGAATAAATAGTAATGTAAAACCACTCATAATAAGCATAGAACTTACAAGAATAAGGGTAATATGAACACCTATATACTCTATTACTATTCCAGCTACTATTGGGGATAAAAAGGTCATTAAACGGACTGTTCCATCTATAATTGCGTTTGCGGACTGTAATTGCTCTTTTTCTACAATAGTTGGCGTGATCGCATGATTAGCAGGTACATAAAAAGGAGTGATTAAACCAACTACACATTGAACAACATAAATATGCCAAACTTCAAGGTTTCCTGATACTAATGCAGCTAACGGTATGACAAATATGGCTCCCCTTGTCCATTGCGAGAGTATCATAATCCACTTTCTGCTCCAACGGTCAATATAGGGACCAATAAAAAGTTGAAGGATAAGTGATGGTATAAAGTACAAAAGCCACATACTCCCAAGTGCCAGAGTTGAACCGGTAAGTTGATAGATTAATATTGAATTGCAAAAGGTACCAAATGCTCCACCAAGTTCAGATATTCCATTTCCTATCCATGTAGATACAAACGAACGGTTCTTAAATAAAGAGGGATTCATAAGTTCTCCTTTCATCATTGATTAATATACTGTTCCAGTTCTTTGAAGAGTAGTTCTAAAACACTTACTTTTAAGCAATATTTCCCTTCATTTATTTCAACCAATTTAGCTGCACGTAGTATTTTCAGGTGATGATGAATGGTAGTTTTCCCCATGTCTAACTGTTCAGTGAGTTCCTGTAACGAATGATTATTTTCCGATAACATCTTTACTATTCTTAGTCTAGTTTCATCTCCTAACGCCTTATGTTTTAGCACTAAAAAGTTATTTGGCATATATTTATCATTTTGTGAAAGGCTTTCATTAGCTATCGGGTAGTAAAAGACCTTTGTATTTTCAATGTCTGCTTCAATAGTCCAAGGACGATATACATACTGTGGAATGAGCAAAACCTTATAAACACTCGGCTCAGGGAGATAGTCTATTCCACCTGTTGCCCACTGGACAAGTTCTTCAGGAGACATTTTTTCTAACATTTTCTTTTTGGATTCATAATCAGTTAGTAAAATTTGGTTCGTCAGTTCTAATTCCGAGCTTATCACTTCTTTAAACCATAATGTCATAACCTCAATTAGATGTGCTTTAAGTTTTTTTGAATCAGTTTTACTAATGAATTCTATGTACTGAGGAAAAAATGTATTTTCACTCGTTACCCGTTTCATTTCTAAGATGGCAATCTCATCACCAACTGCGGCTTTTTCCCTCAATTGCTGGAACTTCTCACCGATGTAAGGCAGACAAGTGAATTTGAATTTTGCATCTTGTAACGATTCGACGCTGGAACAGAATTCATCCAAGGTATTACTTTTATGTTGGTGGAGTAATTGTAATAGTGCTTTCCATGTATTGTTCTTCTCAACAAAATCTAAATGGCTGATAAGATTTTCAGTTAATGAATCTCTGAGTTCTTTCCAATAACTTTCTGGTTTTTCTAAAGTATTTATTAATCGGGAATTCGTTACCGCTGCTATCCCAAGCGCACATTCCCATAAAGGAGAATAAGCAAGTTGAACCTCATATGTTTCTCTTTTTCTACTTGTTGCATGTAATATTTTCATAAAAATCACCTCTGACAAATATACTTGTTGGAATCAATTATATATTAATGAAAATTATTATTCAACTTTTACTGAATTTGAAATTCAATAATTATCGAACGAATTTGCGTTCATACACGCTTATACAAGCAAAAAAAGAAAAACGCACTTGATTTATAAAAAGAAATCAAATACGTTTTCAAATTTTTTTATAATAAAGAGTGATTATGATTATCTCATTTTTAACCTGCCACCATTAGTTCAATAATTCAAAAATGGCACTTTTCCTTCTCTAAGCTAGCTTTGTAACAAGAGTTTAAAAAATTATGAGCAATTTTATTCATTTCATCTGCTTTTTTAACATCCGTTCTAGTTCCTGTTCTATATATGGAGTATGTTTTGCCACTTCATTCAACGGCATTCCACCTTTTAATAAGCTTTTAGCTACCTTTAATATTCCGGTATTTTCGGCATCCTCTAATCTACTTCTTTCATCAGAAAGAGCTTTTTCTCTTCGTTCATACTCTTTTCTAGTTTCAGGATCAGCACTTAATTTTAATAACTTTTCCTCAGCTTTATTAGGAAGCACATCCATACTGATTACCTCCCTCAACTTTTTTTCAGATACTACTCGTAATAATCTACCTTATTTATTAAACAAACATACCCGTAAATTTAATAAGAAAAAGACCTAAACATTCATTTAATTCATACTTAGGATTATCGTCCTACTTCTTTATTTTATTGAATTCTAAATTCTCATTAAATCTGTTTAATTGATAAAGATAGGGTCCGTTATCTATCACAAACTATTAGATTGAACCTGAAGTTCTTTTTATTAATTTTTGAATAGAATTCATCTTCCAAATTAAAAAAACAATCAAAGCCCCAAACATATTAAGGATGAAGTCATCAACATCAAACTTCCTCTTCTTGTAACTATTTGTATTACCTCAATAACGAATAACAAAATAACCATTACGAATGCAAATACACTTAATTTGTTTATTTTTCTAAAAAAGTAAGGCAGGTAGATGCCCATAGGTAAAAACATAAAAGCATTTCCAATTAGGTTTTTAATTGGTGTGTCTATATTCATACTACCGTCAAAAATAGTCTTTACATATGTAATTATCGTTTTAAATGGAACAAAATTAGAAGAACCTTCCTTATACTCAATCAAATTAAAATATTCCCATACATAACCTCTAGAACCCCCTAAGAATAATAGAACTACCAATGCGAGTAGATCTATTGCAAGTGTAGCAAAAATAATGCCTAAGAGGCACACTTGCTCAGATATTATAACACGGACAAATCGATTCTAAACATTCGCTGGCGGGTCCCCCACCCCTTCCATCGCCTGTTAAGAATGGCAAGCAGCAGCTTCGCTGTGGCTCACATGGTTATCCAAGAAAAGAAATTATATGTTGGTAATAAGGCTGGCATTCAATGGTAAATTACTTGTAATTTAGTGGTAATAATTATGTCACTGGTGGTACATTTCAGTGGCTGTAATAAACAAACTAAGACAGCTTAACATACTGCAAAAACATATATCAATAATTTGTAAGATACAACTAGATAGGATAATTACATTAAAAGTATTGATTATTTAAATATTCTTTGCTAAGATACAGTTAAATAAATTTAACCGTTCAAATATTGTTAACGGAGGCGATTTTTTGAAATCAGTAATGACATTGACTACCTATGAACAATTAAGGGCCATCAGTGATCCTTTACGATCTGAACTTTTAATGATGCTTTTACAAAAACCGTATACTGGACAACAACTATCTGAGCAACTTAATATATCCCGGGCAAAAATTCATTACCATTTAAAAGAACTCGAAAAAAATGGATTAATCGAAATAATAAAGAAGGAAGAAAAAAACGGGATTGTACAAAAATTTTATCAATCCGTTGCTCGAGGGTTTACAGCGTCTCCCGACTTGCTTCCTCATTCTGAAGAAATCGATGAAGCAGCAAGACAAATTTTCTTTCGAATGTTAGAGAAAACAAAAAGCAGGGTACTCTCCGCCCCATCTGAAGCCTTTTTAAAAGGAGGAAGTGAGCGTCCTAGTGATTGGAATCATCTAGGGTCCATATTTGAAATCCGGGCAACGGAAGAACAATTTCAGGAATTCATCAAAAAGTTTTTCACATTAGTCAATGATTTTGATAAACAAGTTGAACAAAATAACAAGGATGCAAATGTCAAGCTGTACCATGTATCAGCATATGGCTTTCAGGTTGATACGCCTATGTTTGAAGAACCTCTTGAAATTGATGAAGAGTAAATGTCTCTCATCAATTTCTTTATACCAAACTGTCAATTTTTTTTTACCGATTAAAATTAATTAATAAGGTGGTTTGAAAATGGATTTACTCTGGAGAAACAAAAACTTTTCAATTCTTTTTTTTGGTCGAGTTTTAACAAATATTGGCGACAGCTTATACTATATCGCTGCGATGTGGCTAGTGTATGAATTGGGAGGAAATCCTTTTTACTCAGGACTAGCTGGATTTTTAACACTGCTACCGAAATCTTTACAATTTATCACAGGTCCGTTAGTTGATCGTTGGCAAATCAAAAAAACGCTCGTCATTACTCAAGTTTTACAATTTATCATGATTTTAATTATCCCAATCGCTTATTATTTCAATGCCCTTTCGGTAGAACTAGTACTTATCATTATGCCGATTGTTTCCTTTATCGAACAATTCGCTTATCCTTCACAAACAAAAGCATTGCCGCTAATTTTAAAAAAGGAACAACTTATACAAGGCAACTCCTTATTTTCGTTTGCTTATCAAGGAATCGACATGATCTTTACTGCCTTTGGAGGAGTTCTTGTTGCATTAATGGGCGCAGTTACTCTTTACTTGGTTGATTCAATCACTTTTGCAATTACCGCAATACTTTTTAGCTTTCTTACCATTTCACAAAAGTCTACACATCCATTAAATAACCAAATGGCGATAAAACAAGCTAACACCTCTTATATAAATGATTTAAAAGAAGGATTTTCTATTGTATTTCATTCATTACTTGCCGTGTCCTTATTAGGGGCAATCATATGTAATTTTGCTATTGGTGTATCGATGGCAGTACTGCCCTCATTTAGTAACCTTAAAGGTGGAGTAGACATTTATGGATATATGTTAGCAGCACAATCCACAGGAATGTTGATTGGGGCTGTATTCTCTTCTTGGATAGGTCGCTTTCGTGTCGGATTATTCACTATTATTGCTTTTGCCCTTGGTTCCATTTGTTGGACTGCTTCAGGTTTAGTTCCATGGACAACGATGTCAATCGTTCTATTCGGTTTAGCTTGGATTCCAATTGGTGCAACGAATGTTTTACTCGGCACCGTATGGCAAACAGTGATTCCTAACAGATTCCTTGGAAGAGTTAATTCAGTTACCTATAGTATGAGCGCTATTGCAATGCCCGTGGGTTCATTATTAGGTGGTTATTTTGCAAGCACCTTTAACAGCATTATTATTTTTGCCTTTTCAGGTGCGGGTTTAATTGTAATCTCAATTGTGTGGCTTCTACATCCACAGTTACGGGCATTACCTTCAGTAAAAGAAATTGGAGCCGAAAGCTTTGGTTTGAAAATTACAGAAAAGGAAGTAATGTAATCGAACAATATATTTAACTAAAATCTTATGGGGAAAGGCAGTATGAGAATGCAAAAAAAATTAAAGAGGAACCGAATTCGATGCAAACATTGTAATGATATTATAGAATCCGAAAGTACAAATGACTTTCAAAAATGTCAATGTGGAGCAGTAGGTATAGATGGTGGATTAGACTATGCAAAACGTGTTTATGTTTCAAATCCGGCAGAACTACATTACGAGGAATTATCCGAATATGAATAAAGGGATGTCAGTTTTTACCGTTGATATTGGAAAGGGTTGGAACTCCTTTGTCTTCGGTTAATTAACATAGCCTTGAACAAGATGATAAAAACAATTTATATTCCTAACAAATATTTCACAACTTGGTTATAATAATGATAAGATATAAGTAACTAAATCCTTTAAGGAGGTGTAAATTGTGGCAAAAGGAAATGATTTAAAGAAGCTCTTCCAAAGTTTTAATGAAGGGAATACAGAAGAATTTAGATCCATTGCAAACGATATTATAGAATATGAACGTAAAAAAAATCATTACCAACTAGCTGATGAATTAGAAAGAATTATTAATTCAACCTCATTAAAACAATTAAGAAAGGCTGAGTCTAACTTTAATAACAATTTACTCCACCTTCTTCCAAAAGATAAGGATTCAAACATTAATCTTGTTGATGTTAAGACGTCAAAAATATTGCTAGATGATTTAACTTTAGATGACTTTGTTAAAACATTATTAAAAAACTTCATTCGTGAATATGAAGGCTCTGAAATTCTTGAATCTTATGGATTGAAGCCTCGTAATAGATATTTATTTTGTGGACCACCGGGATGTGGTAAAACTGTAACTGCTCAGGCAATTGCTGGAGAATTAAATATTCCTATTTTATATACAAGATTTGATAGTATTGTTTCTTCTTACTTGGGTGAAACAGCATCAAATTTAAGGAAAATTTTTGATTTTATAGAAAAAGGAACGTGGATTTTATTTTTTGATGAGTTTGACGCTATCTCAAAACAGAGAGACAGTGTAGATGAGCATGGTGAATTAAAAAGGGTAGTGAACACCTTTTTGCAACTCTTAGATAACTATAATGGTGATAGCATTATAATTGCTGCTACTAACCACCAAAATTTGTTAGATCGAGCTGTTTGGAGAAGGTTTGATGAAGTTATAATGTTTAACAAGCCTACTGAAAGTCAAATTACTGAATTATTGAAGAAAAATCTAAAAAGATACCCGTGTTCAGGAATTAACCTTGACGAAATTTCAAGTGAGTTAGTTGGTTACTCTCATGCTGACATAGAAAGAATTGTATTAAATACAATTAGAACTGCAATAATTGAAAATAATTCCTATGTAGATAGTACCCAAATTAAGAAACAGATGAATATATATAAAGAGAGAGCCAAAATATATAATAAAATTAATGTATAAAAAAACCGATTCTATACAACGAAATGATTTACGTCCTTGTATAATCGGTTTTTTCATATTTTAGATTTAGGCTCTTGATATTTATTCTTACCTGAAAGTTTAGTTTATCCTCTTCGCCTTACACGAGTGCGGTTTCTAGATTCTAATTGTCCTCTAATTTCTTCATAAAGAGTTGCTTCTTCATTCTCGTGTTCAATTGATATTACAACTGCATATGGCTGTTGTTTTGGACCAGAATACCATCTTTCCTGACATTTAACTACCAAATAATATTTATCTCCATATACTTGCTGCGAAGCAGTACTTGAGGCTATTCTATGACTAGATTTTAGTATTGTTCCTCTTGAAATATCCTGCATGGAAGGAGTTAATTTACACCTATGCTTTTTTAAATGATCCGGCAACTTATCCTTTTCAAATTCATCATCATTAGGCTTACAAGTATATTTTATTACATCTTCAAAGGATAGGCCTCTATAAAGTTCATAGGTCATCTTTACTCCTGTATAATCTATCCTACTATCCCTACATGGAGGATTGTGGGCAAGTGTTAAATGAATTGTTGATTTACCTTTTCTGCTATAAATTTCATTAGTAATTGGTATTTCAAAGATATTAACCTTATTTATTTCCATTTCACCTTCATAGTACATTGTCACATAGTGATCATATGAGTTCGTAAGGAGTTTTTCTCTAACATCACCAAATCCTTGTATTCTGGTATATTTCTCCTTCAATTGAGATGGTTTGAGTTCTTTATTTTTATACTTTTCAAGAACAGAATTTTTAATATTGGTTTCTGGATTACAAGTATTAATCAACATTGCCCTTAATAAGTTACCTTTGGCTGACGGTAACACCTTCTTAATTAAACCAATAAGTCTTGTAATATAGGGTGCAGAAAAGCTAGTTCCAGAGCGAGTTTCGAACCAACTACCGAGAGTTGGATTAAATAAACTAGTAGATAATACACCTAGATTTCGGTCTGAGCTATTTAAACGTTTAATTCCTGTATTTAGTGAATAATTACCACCATAAGCAATAGTTTCTGGCTTAATACTTTTGCCGTAACCATGACCGACGCGGGTAAAAGGAGATGCTTCTTCTTTACCTGCTACTGCTATATACTTTAGTTTATTATCACTCTGATACGGAACATCGTCTTTTACTTTTGAACCTACTGTTAAGCAATTAACTGCTAAGGCCGGAGGAATTAATGCAGCCTCTGGATCTTCTAGTAAATCATCATAATAGCGTTCAAGAATCTGCCCATCATGATGATAAGGAACATAATTACCTGCTGATACTACAATAACAACATTGTATTCATGTACTATCTGATCTAAAATATAGCTCCAATGATCCATTTTCGTATCAGCTTCATATGGAAAACGACTATCCCCTAAAGAAAGATTAAAAATGTCACATTGATAATCATTAATAAATTCTTCAATTGCCTCTTTTATCACATTTACAAGAATTTTTTCATCTGGAAAACTATTATTTTTATCTGTTACCCTACCATTTAATAATTTAAAGGGGAGTTTAACAGATTCTAAATTTAATACATTATTTAAGTCACCAAATTGAATTATTCCTGCAACCATTGTTCCATGTCCTTGTTCATCAAAGGGCGAACTCAATCCCCCAAATGATTCTGAAGCAACAATAGAACCTTTCAACATAGGGTGACTAGGAATAATACCACTATCTATAACTGCTATTAACGGAGAGTCTTCGCTTGGTTGCTCAACTTTGGGCAACTCACTAAAAGATAACTGATTTATACTATCCATATCGTATATAGAATTTTGTGGTAAATCCGCAAAATACACGTTATGGTGTTCTAATAAATCCGTTATAAATGTACCTTTTATTTTTATCTTTAGTAAAATCAAACTTTGTAAAACACAATCATCTAATAATGTAGCATGTATTAATTTTAGAAAATCTTTAAATAAAGAAACCTTTTTATGTATGTCCCTAAGACTTTCATCATTTGAATATAATTGAACATCTAATGTATAAAAATCATCTATATTTATTAACTCATTTCTAAGAATAGGACCCATTTTTTCTTCAGGTGTTTGAAAAACAAATTCATCAATATTTGCAAACTGAGAATAATTGACTACTCTAGTTTTTGCAATCTGTTCAGCAGTAAAGTCAGATAGATTAGACATTAGTGCATAAGAATCCTGAACTTCAACTACCGAAATATTATTTGGTAATTCTGCTAACAATGATAAACCCAGTTTATTGAAATTTATTGGTTTAGAATTGTCACGTATAATTTTAAAAATAAAGTCTTCCCCAATTTTCTTTGTAGATTCATACTGTTCCTTTTTGGATTGAAAACTGCTCTGCAATTTTTGACCATGAATTCTAGGTTGAACTTGTCTATCCGGTCGCCTGTCTTGTCTTCCCTGTCTTACATAATTTATATTTTCTTTAATTAACTGCAGATGTTCATAAGTCAATTATTACAACCCCTTACACTTTTACGATAAGATTGTCCTATGACTAATGATATCAAAGAATTACAAAAAATCACATATTTATTACAAAGATACTTAAAACTTACAAAAAGGAACCATAAAATTTCCTAAAATAAAAGGAACCATAAAGTTTCCAAACGGAAATTTTATGGTTCCTGTCACAATAACACAAAAAAACCACCAACATATGTATTGGTGGAGACGGCGGGAGTCGAACCCGCGTCCAAAGGTATCGGCACTCAGGCTTCTACACGTGTAGTTGGTATATTATCTTTCACTAGCTCTTCAGCCTACCAACAGGCTTCCGAGTAGCTAGTCCGATTGATTTCAACGCTCATCCTCAGACTGCGGATGACCGTATAGCCCGCTCAAGTTGAGACCCTTCAATCCGCTTCACGGGCGAAAGCGGGAAGGATCCTTTAGTAGTGCTTACGCAGCTGCTAAAGAGTAATTGTTTTGTTTGCCAGTTATATTTAGGCGATAACGTTTTACGAGTCGTAACCTCGACGCGCAACCTGAGCTCGACCTACCCCTGTCGAATCCGTAACGTCCCCATAAAGGAAAACGCTCGGGTAAATACGAGCACAAATTATTATTCAATTATTAATCGCTTATTAGCGACATGATTTATTATAACATATCCAAAAACATTTTCAAGGGCTCATAGGTGGGATGTTTTCCCACTAAGCCTTACGTTTTCCAGTTCACGGTTCTACTCACTTAATACTTTGTCTATCACTAGCTTCGTCATATTCGGCACAATCTCCATCGAGTACGCTATTTCTACTCGTTCAAGCTTCTTATGAGCATCCAAGCCATACGGACCGATATTAATCACCGGAACATTAATATCTCTTATAGCATCATAATCTACGTAATGCTTCGTGCCCCATGCTGGATTATTATCCTTTACAGCCTTTATTCCAGCTTCATCATCGCTAATCGCCATAAAGCTCATGTCAGAGATATATGGAAAGAAGTTCTTCACCTTTATCGGTTGTTTATATACGGATTGAATGGTATGAACCGCTTCATCTATAGCATCATTCAATTTCTGTTCATTAGACGTTTTCCCTGTCAATTCAATTCGCGGATAATATAAGGAAGAATAAAATAATATAATGGTTGGATTCTTATCCTCCATCCACTTCCACGCTTCCTCAACCACTTTTAAAGCAAACATACGTGTATCGAGAGAATCATCATGAAGTAAGTTATTTTTGAAAACAGCCATTGCTTCTTTATACTTGTTACCATGTGCTTTGACTAACATTTCATCCATTTCTTCATAGAGGAGGACTCGTGGCTCCCACGGAACCCCGTCATTCCGTTTTCCTGACATGTTACAATACGTGTTATAGCTCTGTTCAAAAGCAGTTAAAGCATTTTGAAAAGCAATATGAGCTTGCTCCTTCAACAATTCAAGTGCTTCCTTTGGCGTCCAGGAATGGATGAAAAAGTTATAATATACAAACGCTCCTAAAGCCGTCTGTACATTATATGCAGCCTTTAAATCCATTTGTTTTAGGGCAACTGATGGTAATGTATATTCACCATGTGCTTCATTACAAAGCTCGGGATTATAGCTAATCTGTCTCGTTAATTCGGATGCAATGAAATTAGGATCAATTCCCTCAAAGGCAGCACCGACATGGGTTTCAGCCCCAGTAATATAAAAGGATGGGAGCAATTTCCCTACGGTGCCTTTATAAATATAACGATTCGGATCCCCCTCATATAATGGCGATACAAAATCAGCATTTATCGCAGCAACATAATCAAACCCTTGCTCTTCTTTCCATTTATTTAATGTTTTAAGTGCAGAGAGAATACCATGTGAACCATCCTCTTCATCGCATTCTGCAATAAACACGAGGTTACCATTTAGCTTTTCCGGATGTTCAGAGAAATATTGAAGTAAATACAAATTACTTGCCAGTCCACTCTTCATATCAAGAGCTCCACGGCCAAATAACCATTCATCCGGAAGCAAATGCTCTCGGTCCTTAAGTGAAATCTCTTCATCCTTTAACCATTCCATCCATTCATCTGGTTGAAAAGCATAGTCTGCCTGTTGATTAAAATCCTCTACCCCAACGGTATCCATATGTCCCATCATGATAACTGTCCGATTACTATTTCCTTTTGTTCCTTTCACATAAGCAAGAACATTATGGCGTTCCATTTCATCGTCTATCGTTTTTTCAATTACTAAGTGATCCGGGTTTGCTTGATAATAAGGAAAAGATGCTATCATCGTGTATAAGGAATGAGCAATTACACGCTCGCCATCCGTATTCACAATACTTCGAATCGAAACAAGCTGCTTAGTTAAATGTAAGACTTCATCACGACATTTCATTAAAGAATATCCCATTCACTTTATCCCCTTTAATAGTGTAAAACCATCAGTCACTAGTAAACTGATGGAAATATTCTTATCGATTATAGTCTTTTATCGCACGATCAATATCACGCTTCATTTGTTTCTTCTTTAAATCCTCACGTTTATCGTATTTCTTCTTCCCTTTTCCAAGTCCTATTAATACTTTTGCATAGCCATTCTTCAAATAGATTTTCAACGGAACCAGTGCATACCCTTCTTGCTGGGTCAAACCAATCAGCTTATCAATTTGCTTTCGATGTAGTAATAGCTTCCTTGTTCTAGTTGGATCATGATTGAATCGGTTTCCTTGTTCATACTCCGAAATATGCAAGTTGATTAATTGAACTTCACCACGTTTATCGATTCGAGCATGGGAGTCCTTTAAATTCACACGTCCCGCACGCAATGATTTAATTTCGGTACCTTGTAGGACAATCCCCGCTTCATAAGTATCTTCTATAAAATAATCATGTGATGCTTTTTTATTTTGTGCAATAACTTTACCTTCACCTTTAGGCATTGTTTCGCCCTCCTAAAACTACGTGCATCAATTTTACCAAATAATCCAACGTTATTCCAATAAGAAGGGAAGAAATCAGGTTATATCATAAGTTTGTCCATGCAACCTCTATTGATGAGAAAAACCCCAAAGGTATCTGCTTTGTACCTAGGGGCTCTACTAATCCAGATGTTATAACAGTAAAAGACTCAATGCCATTAATGCCATACCACATATTACCCCATAAATGGAGACATGGGCTTCATCAAATTTTTTCGCTGCTGGTAATAATTCATCAAGCGAAATAAATACCATAATCCCAGCTACAGCTGCAAAGATAATACCAAACATCGTTTCCGTTAAGAATGGCATTAGGAATAAGAAAGCGACAATTGCCCCAACAGGTTCTGCAAGTCCGGACAGAAAAGAATATTTAAAAGCCTTTTTCTTATCATTTGTAGCATAGTAAATCGGAACGGAAACCGCGATACCTTCTGGGATATTATGAATTGCGATTGCTATAGCAATGGCAAATCCTAGCGTTGAATCCTGAATAGTCGAAACAAAAGTAGCAATACCTTCAGGGAAATTATGTATCCCTATTGCCAGTGCTGTAAAAACGCCCATTTTCATCAGGTCAGGATTTTTTGTTACTGTTCCATTGGTCTTCATATCCTCCACTTTCTTTAATTCGTGTGGATTGGATCCCGACGGCACAAATCGATCAATTAATGCAATCAGTAACATTCCCGCAAAGAAAGATACAACGGTCAGCCATCTCCCTCCACTCTCACCTAACTCTGAAACAAGGGAATCTTGCGCCTTTACAAATATTTCAACCATGGATACATAAATCATGACCCCAGCAGAAAAACCTAACGCAAAAGATAAAAACTTCGTGTTTGTTGTTTTCGCAAAAAACGCTAGTAAACTCCCTATCCCCGTAGCCAAACCGGCCATTAACGTGAATAAGAAAGCAAGTATCACTTCTTGTGGCATTCAGTAGATCTCCCTTTCACAGTTGGACTATCCAATTTGTTTTTCCCTAGGGAAACATTTTAATATAGAAATATATTACTCGATGGGTGATAAATATGCAATACAAAATTCAAAAATTTACAAAAGACTAGTTCAAAATAATTCTGCACAATTGAATTACTTTCCTCAAATTTCACTTTTATTCTTCAAACTATTAGATTACACGTCTTTTTGTTTTCTTATGCTGGCGGGAAAGATTCTTATCCTTCCCTATCTGCTAAGAAAAAGACTAATTCTGCCAGTTAGACAGAATTAGTCTTTTAAATAAGACGTTATTTGTGCTTATTTTTTCTTTTTTGTTTTTGGCTTCTTAGATTTAGCAGGATGTTTGGAGGATTTGCCGTTTTTGGCAGGTTTTCCGGATTTACCCGGTTTTCCACTCTTACTAGATTTCCCTTTATTAGGACTTCCATTCCGGCCTTTATCTGATCTATGTGGCAGTTCCTTGTTTCCTTTCTTTCCTACTCCTACAATTTCAAAATCAATTGCATGCTCGTCCATGTTCACACTAGTGACGCGAACGTCAATTTCTTGTCCAATTCGATACACTTTACCGGTACGTTCACCGATCATGGCATAATGACGCTCATCAAAATGATAGTAGTCATCCGTCAAATAGCTTACATGAACAAGCCCTTCAATGGTGTTTTCTAATTCAACAAATAACCCAAAACTAGTCACAGAGCTAATAACGCCAGTGAATTCTTCACCAATTCGGTCCTGCATATATTCTGCTTTTTTCAAATCGTCCGTATCACGCTCTGCATCGACTGCTGTACGTTCTTTCTCAGAAGAATGTCTAGCAATCTCCGGTAGCTTCTCTTTCCAGCTGCCGATTGTCTTAGCGTCTAATGACTTTTCAATTAAATAGGTTCGAATTAAACGGTGAACAATTAAATCAGGATATCGTCTAATTGGTGAAGTAAAATGCGTATAAAACTCCGTAGCAAGTCCAAAATGACCGACACCTTGTGGATCATATTTCGCCTGCTTCATCGAGCGGAGCATAAGCTTCGAGATAATCATTTCCTCTGGTTCGCCTTCTGCATCCTCCAGCACCTTTTGTAAGCTCTGTGGGTGGATTTCATTTGCTGTACCTTTGACTTTATAGCCTAACCCACCTAAGAACTCAAAGAAGTGTTGTAGCTTACTTTGATCTGGGTCCTCATGAATACGGTGAATAAATGGTACATCCATCCAGTGGAAGTGTTCGGCAACCGTTTCATTAGCTGCTAACATGAACTCTTCAATTAACCGTTCCGCTACAGAACGTTCTCGAATTACGACATCAGTTGCCTTTCCTTCTTCATCCACTAATACTTTCGCCTCTTTAAAATCAAAGTCGATTGCACCGCGACCCATCCGCTTCGAGCGCAGAATGGAAGCAAGCTTTTCCATTTGCTCAAACATCGGTACTAGTGGCTCATATCGCTCTCTGAGTTCTTCATCTTGATCGACAAGTATTTTATTGACATCGGAATAGGTCATTCTTTCGGTTGTACGAATGACACTTTGGAAAATTTCATGATTAACTACTTTACCCGTTGAGTCGATTTCCATCTCACAGCCTAGTGTTAATCGGTCCACTTTCGGATTTAAGGAACAAATTCCATTCGACAAACGATGGGGAATCATCGGGATAACTCGGTCTACAAGATAGACACTTGTCCCACGCTCAAACGCCTCTTTATCAATTGGTGTTCCTTCTTTTACATAATAACTAACATCTGCAATATAAACGCCTAATTTATAATTGCCGTTATCTAATCTTTTCACCGTTACCGCGTCATCAAGGTCCTTGGCATCTGCGCCATCGATGGTCACGATTACTTCATCACGAAGGTCGCGTCTATTTTCTAGCTCTATAGGATCGATTTCATCTGGTGTATTAACCGCTTGTTCTAACACTTCAGGTGGAAAGTCCATTTTAATCCCATGTTTATATATAATCGAGATTATATCAATCCCAGGATCATTTTTATGACCAAGAATTTGAATGATTTCCCCTTCCGCACTCATTCGATTCTCAGGATATTTCGTAATACGAGCAATTACTTTATGCCCATCTACTGCTCCATTCATCTTACCTTTAGGGATAAAAATATCGTTTGGAATGCGTTTATCATCAGCTATAACAAAGCCAAATGCTTTGTTGTACTCAAACGTACCAACAACCTCGGTAATAGCTCGTTCAATAATCCGAATGACAACCCCTTCTGGTCGGTTTCCAGAAATATCCTGCTTTTCAATCCGCACTAAGACACGATCATTATTCATTGCGGATGCTAAGTCTGAATGATGAATGTACACATCGGTTTCATTTTCATCATCTGGAATTAAGAAGGCAAAGCCCTTCGCATGCATTTGAATTCGACCACGGATTAAGTTCATCTTTTCCGGAAGGCCAAATCGATTCTTTCTTGTCCGAACAAGCTCACCTTTGTATTCTAATTCGTTTAACGCTTTAACTAGCTCTTTAAATTCGACTACATCCGTTATTTCCAGAATCTCTTCTAATTCTTCTACGGCTAAGGGCTTAGAGTCGTAGGTTTTAAAAAACGTACGTACCTTTTCTACCATTGTTTCACTCATATGACACCCTCCTTCTCTTTCTACTCTGCATTGTTGTATCTCATTCTGCCCAATCTAATGATTCTAAAAACTGATAAATATCTTCATGTAATTGCTCTTTCTCTTTATCAATTGTAATGACATGGCCAGATTCTTCGTACCATTTGATTTCTTTTTGCTCTGCTTCCACATTCTCATAAATATATGTAGCACTGGCAGGATTAATCATCTTATCTTGTCTAGCCTGAACAACCATGGTCGGTGTATAAATGGTGTCCACATTAGACTTAACATCCGTTATCAGCTTTCCAAGTGCTTCAAACATCGGACTAGAATGTTCCATTAAATAAGAAACTTCATTTTGGATGGTTTCTTCATCTTTTCCTTCTAATTGTTTATACTCCTTTGAAAAAACCTGAAAACCAGAAGTTAACTGCTTTTCATTATCAAAAAACATGGGAGCACACATCGGTATAACCCCTTTTATCTTTTGCGAATAGGCAAGTTTTAAACTAAATACACCACCTAATGACAGGCCTGCAACTGCAATTTCGTTATAGCCTAAATCTTTAAGGTGTTGAAAGGCTTTCTGAACATCCTCCCACCATTGGTCAGGTCTTGTTTCAATTAATTCCTCAGGCGGTGCACCATGACCACGATAAATTGGTGCATGGCTCGTATATCCTTTCTTCTCTAAAAAGCGTCCAAGCATCCGGACATCGGCTGTATGGCCGGTAAATCCATGTAATAATAAAACAGCTCTTGGTCCTGCTTCAAATGTAAATGGTTTTGGTTGTATTACTTTCATCTGACATAAACTCCTTCTCTATTATTACTTTACCCTTTATACTATAACTTACACGAATTTGTGTAGAAAAACTAATCAATTATTCTAACCGATATACAGTAAAAAACCCTTACCACTTTTTGTGATAAGGGTTGTCATCGACTATTGTAATACGTAAGCACTTAAGAAAGCTAAGACAAAGAATAATACTCCCGCTACAACAGTTGATCTGTGTAGAACAAGGTCAATTCCTCTAGCTTTTTGCTTCCCGAATAATTGCTCCGCTCCGCCTGAGATAGCCCCAGAAAGACCAGCACTTTTACCACTTTGTAATAGAACTAAAATAATCATAACAATTGCATCAAGAACTAATAGAAAATTCACAACACTTCCCATGTTTCCATGGCACCTCCTGATCTTAAACAGACAGTTAACTATTCATACTTTAGCATAATTTCGAATACTTTATCAAGCTATTTTTATAAAAGTAGAATATATTATACATATAATAGCATTTCCCAAAAGATTAATCTATGATAAGCATATTACGAGATCATGTAATAGGGAGTGATTGTAATGAAAACGACTTTCTGGATGAAAACGGAGGATAACGTGGAACTCTATGTCGAAAAGTGGCATACCCCTGATAGACAACCGAAAGCCATTGTTCAAATAGCACATGGGATGGTAGAACATATCCAACGTTATCATAATTTTGCTAGGTATTTACTAGAACATGACATATTCGTCTATGGAAATGATCATCGCGGACACGGAAAAACAGGTCAAAGACAAGGCCTAATGGGCTATTTCGATGAGTCAGATGGCTTTACAAAAACAACAGAAGATTTATTCACCATCACCAAGAAGATCCAAGGAGATTATCCGGATATACCCATTTTCTTACTTGGTCATAGTATGGGCTCCTTTCTAGCAAGAAATTATATACAAGTGCATAGTGACATTCTTCAAGGTGTAATTCTTTCCGGTACAGGCTTTTATCCATCGTTAACGACTAGTCTCGGTAAAACTCTTTCAGCTCGGTTAAATCCAGTAGAGAAGTCCCCTTTGATGAATAAACTTGCCTTTGGCGCATTTAATCGTAAAATCCAGAATCCAAAGTCCCCGTTTGACTGGATTTCACGAGATCCTGACATTGTAAAAGCATATATGCAAGACCGTTTTGCAGGATATATACCAACAGCACGCTTCTTTTTCGATTTAATGACAGGCCTACAATTCATACACAATCCAAAGCGAAATGCTACTATACGTAAAAACCTGCCCATGCTATTTATTAGCGGTGAAGCAGATCCTGTTGGTAACTATGGAAAAGGAATTTGGAAAACTGTTTCCCTCTATACACAGCTCGGACTTGATAATATTACAACGACTCTATTCGAGGGAGCAAGACATGAAGTGTTGAACGAAATAAACAAGGAGGAAGTTTACAACATAATCCGACAATGGATTTTACAAAATATGACAACTTATCCACCTAAAACGCTTTCAATTTGAACAATTTGTATACAAAAGTGTAATCGCTTGAAACCTAGGTATATTACGGTTAAAGTAGTTAAGTATAGTAAAAATTATTTGAAGGGTTGGTACAATCGTATGACAAACATCCATGGTATTGCAGCATCTTCTGGCATTGCAATTGCAAAAGCCTACCAGCTAGTAACACCGGACCTAACATATACTGCAGAGACTGTTGATAATCCAGAAAGCGAAATCAAGCGATTAGAAGATGCGTTAGAAATCTCCAAACAAGAGCTTGAGAAAATTAAGGCTCACACACTAAAAGAACTTGGTGAAGAGCACGCAGAAATTTTCTCAGCACATTTACTAGTTCTAGGAGATCCAGAACTAATTAATCCAATTAAAGATAAAATTAAAAATGAAAAACTATCTGCTGAGGCCGCATTAGATGAAGTAGCTAAAATGTTCATCGAAATGTTTGAAAGCATGGACAATGAATACATGCGTGAGCGTGCTGCTGACATTCGTGATGTAACCAAGCGTGTATTAGCACATCTTCTTGGCGTATCTTTCCCAAATCCTGCATTAATTGACGAAGAGGTTATCGTTATTGCTGGTGATTTAACACCATCTGACACGGCTCAATTAAACCGTCAATTTGTAAAAGGATTTGCAACCGATATCGGTGGACGTACATCACACTCTGCTATCATGGCAAGATCTTTGGAAATACCTGCTGTAGTTGGTACAAAAGAAGTGACCAAAACCATCTCCCAAGGTGATATCGTCATTATTGATGGAATCGATGGTAATGTAATTGTCAATCCAACAGAAGAGCAAGTGAAAGAATACGAAGAAAAAAGTGAAAGCTTCAAAAAACAACAAGCACTTTGGGCAGAATTAAAAGATGAGCCTACCTTTACTTCTGATGGTGAACAAGTGGAGCTTGTGGCAAATATCGGTACACCTGAAGATGTAACTGGTGTTATGAACAATGGTGGAGAAGGTGTTGGTCTTTACCGTACAGAATTCTTATATATGGGTAAAAGTGATCTCCCTTCTGAGGACGAGCAATATGAAGCATACAAATCTGTTCTAGAACAAATGGGAGACAAGCCTGTTGTAGTTCGTACACTAGATGTTGGTGGGGATAAAGAGCTACCTTATCTTGACTTACCAAAAGAATTAAATCCATTCTTAGGCTATAGAGCAATCCGCTTCTGCCTAGAAAATGAACATGTTTTCCGTCCGCAATTACGTGCACTACTTCGTGCAAGTGTTTATGGAAACTTGAAAATTATGTTCCCAATGATTGCGACACTAGAAGAGTTCCGTAAAGCGAAAGCAATTCTATTAGAAGAAAAAGACAACCTTAAAAATGAAGGTCACGACGTGTCAGATAATATTGAAGTAGGTATAATGGTAGAGATTCCATCCACTGCTGTTATCGCAAAACAATTTGCTAAGGAAGTAGACTTCTTCAGTATTGGTACAAACGACTTAATTCAATATACAATGGCTGCTGACCGTATGAATGAGCAAGTATCATACTTGTATCAACCATACCATCCAGCAATCTTAAACCTTATCAATAATGTTATTGAAGCTGCACATAGTGAAGGTAAATGGACTGGTATGTGTGGAGAAATGGCTGGAGACCCAATCGCGATTCCTATCCTACTTGGTTTAGGGTTAGATGAATTCAGCATGAGTGCAACATCTATTTTACCAGCACGTACACAATTAAAAGGCATCTCTAAGAAGGAAATGGCTTCTTACAAGGACAAGCTATTAACTATGTCTACAGCTGAAGAAGTTGTTGCATTTATAAAAGAAAAAACAGAATAAGCACTTAAAAGCCCAGACAACTAGTCTGGGCTTTCTCTATGTTAGGGTGAAATTCTAATTTGAAACAGTTTTGTCTCTCTTCAATAACTAGACTGGGCAGGTTAAACTGCCTTGCTACTATGAAACAGTTTTACATTGTCAATGTTGGGAAGTTTTCGTAAAACAGAACTACTTAACCAATACATGCTGAAGATAATCATTGTAATACCGCAGAATAATACAGCGATTTCTGGTGCGAAGGTATCGCCGATAAAGCCACCAATTAAAGCACCAACAGGCATTCCTAAAGATGCTGTGCTACTTAACAAGGTAATTACTCTCCCTATAAATGCTGTCTCTACCTGTTTTTGTATAGCTGAAAATAAAAGAATGTTTAGTATCCCAATAGAGATTGCACCTATACTGTATAAAATCATAGATGGAATTAAAGGTAAAGTTGCTGTACCGACCCACATAATACCAGTGCCAATGTATGAGAATATAATGATTTTCCCAAAATCAAATTGCTTTATTTTAGGAGTAATAATCGTACCAATCATTATTCCTGTTGACAAGGCAGCTAGATAGAATCCATACATTGCTTCTGTCCCATTTCCTTTCAAAAGGGAGAATGCGGGTAAATTGGTTGTCATGATAGTCATTGCAATGTTAATAAAAGTTATAGAGAATATCATTTTAGGAATCAATGAATTTCTAATATAGGAAAACCCTGCCTTGAGATCTTGTTTATAAACATTAACTACAGATCCAATAGACTCGGATTTTTCTCGCGTAATTTCTGGTTGTTGGAAATTGAAAAATGCATACAAGAGGCTTACGATTAAAAGACAGGAGGCAGTAATTGAAATCGCCGGAACAGTACCAATGATTGTAATGATAATCCCTGCTCCTGCAATAAAGACAATATCCATTGCTTCACGAATCGTTTGTAAATAAGAATTGGCTTCTACCACATTATCTTTTCCTACAATGATTGGTAGTACGGTGGATTCGATTGGGTACGTATATTGTGAAAATAAGGCAACAATAAATAGCAAACTAATGACATACCAAACATTTAATCCAATTGTGTAATGTAGTATTGGTATAGAAAGTAATATAATCGCTTTTATTAGGTTACTATATACAAGGCTATTCTTATATTTTGCGTAATTAGCTAATGGGGCAATTAAAAAGGATAGTGCACTGGCTGAAGTTATTGCAAACGCAGCAAACCCAGAATAAAGAACACTTCCACTTACCTGTAAAACAAGCAACATCCCAGCAACTAAATAAATCCCACTTCCTAACCCATTAACAAATACACCAGTCATTAAGATTAAGAAATTTCTTTCCCGCATAAATGGCTTTATCATTCTTTTCATTATTCCTTCTCCTCCTCGTTAGCTTCTTTTATAAGAAATTCAATAGAATAAGGTGATTGTTCTTCAGTATCTTTCTCTTTATGGGACAAGTGTCCATATTTAAAGAATAGATTCTCTAATTCTTCACTTAACTGAGCCACAAGTTTTTTCGATAAGTAGATATTGGAGGTTCTACCATCCACATGCCCTGGTGGAGATACTTTCTCCGGATTCTTATATGTTCTAGCTCGAGCTCTATAATATTTTTCTACAATCCCCTTTTCCGTATTAATACTCTCAATTTCTAAAATATCGTGTTTTAAAAGCTGCTGAATATGATAGTAAACAGTCCCAGGGGTTTTTCCCAATAAATCTGCTACTTGCTTAGGTGTCATTGGCTGTTCGTAAAGATAAGCTACTATTCTGGCTCGTAAAGGATTCGATAGCACTTTTTGTTGTTCCCAATTAATTTCCATCACGTTATCTTTATCCAGTTTTTTTCTGTCCATATTGATCACCCTTCTGATTTGTTTTGTATTTCTAAATCAATTTATAAATCCAAATCGCTTATTTGTAATTATAATACGATTTAGAAATCCAAATGTTAATATATTTTTTCAGAAAAATACAAATCAAAGAAACAATTTGGACCTTAATGAATCATTTATACGAAAGTATCCCATTTAATTAGGGATAAGTGTTCATTTCTAGGTTGTTTCAGTTCTATTTAATATTTCTCTATATTATGAGTCGTTTCGTTTCTTCAATTTTTCATAAGTTTATAGGATTGTTTAAAAACACTCCTCATTTTATTTCATTCTTTTAGAGAATTGTTAAAAAAAACTCCTAACTCAACTATTTATTTTTCAATAAATTCAATGTATAATAATTATGGTACTATAAAATTACCATTAGTACCAAGGAGGTAAATAAGTATGAATGATAGAATAATCCAAGAAGCAATTAATCTGATTCATGAGAAAGGTTTTTCATTTACTATTAGTGACTTAGTTAGGAATCTAGGAACAAGTAAACGAACCATTTATCAATATTTCGATTCTAAAGATTCTATAATTGAAGCGATAATTGAAGAATTAATCTCTGAAATCAAACAGAAAGAACAACATATATACAATAATGAGGATCTCAGCTTGATAGAAAAAATTAGAGAATTACTTATCTGCATACCGGAAGAATTTCAGATAATGGATTTTCGCCTATTAATTCAACTAAAAAAGCTACATTATAACCAATGGGAAAAATTAAATAATTTTATATCACATGAATGGGATATTGTTATAGAACTTATGGAAAGAGGGATTAAAGAAGGGAAAATACGAAAAATTAATATACAATTATTCATAGAGTTGTATTTAGGTGCAATCAATCAGATATATGATGCGAAATTCTCCCTCAAAAATTGTTTAACGATGAGCCAAATATTAAATTCCGCTATAGATATTCTATTAAATGGTATCTATGTAGAATAAAAAGGAAGGGAAGAAGGAGCTTTGCATTGGATATATTTAAGTTTAGCAATAATATTTGAAGTTGCTGGTACCATTTCCATGAAAGTTTCGGAAGGTTTTAGTAAGGTTATACCAAGTACCATGCTTATATTATTTTATATCTGTAGTTTAATCTTCCTGACATTGACATTAAAGGATTTAGAGGTTTCCATAGCATATGCTATCTGGTCCGGTATGGGTATTGTTATTATCACAGTAATAGGGTTTGTTTATTTTAATGAAAATATTAGTTACCTAAAAGTTTTTGCTATTGCTTTAATTATTATTGGAGTAGTGACATTAAATATGACTGAAGGTCAAAAAGCTCCTACCCATAAAGATATAATGGAGCATGAATCTAACTAATTTGGGGTTCTTGTGTTAATTGGAAACGTGTTTATGGGGTTGTAGATGAGGATTAAAATTCTGACCTACATAAACATTATCAAAAACTTAATTATATGATAGGCGGTATAGAAATGAAACTATTGAAACCCTTTTTCTTAGTTACAGATATAGGTTTTATTATTTATTGGATTGCTACCTTTTTCCACCTAATACCTAAAAGTGTTGCTTTTAAAGATTACGATAACCCTATAATTATAGCGTGGAATTGGTCCTTTTTTCCACTGGATATACTTATTTCAATTACAGGTTTGTTCAGTCTGTATTTATATAAACTGAAAAAGGATTCTTGGAAGGACTATGCGTTAATTTCCTTAGTATTAACATTCTGTTCCGGTTTACAGGCAATAGCCTACTGGGCATTCATAAGGGATTTTGATTTAATGTGGTGGGCTTTTAATTTATATCTTATGATTTATCCATTGTTCTTTCTAAGAATGTTATTAATACAAAAGAATAGTGTTTCGTTCCAAAGGTCATGATTAGCCTTCAGAGCATGTTTAACAAGTTATTACATTGGATTTAAATATTTCTAGATAGTGGTACTACCTTTTAAGGTATTGCTTAATTAAACAACTTATCCAAATAGCTCGAAGCTTTTCAAATTGTAGATCGAGGCTGTTGTTTTCATTATTTATCTAAGCTCCTAGTAACTGCATCTTCTTCATTTATATCACAGATAGTATAAACACAGCCCCTCCATGACATAATCCTTACCTATTCATGAAGTGAATCCTATTACAATATCAATTTTTTTCGTTTCATTAGAAATTAACATTGAAAAACTCTATTCACTTCTGTTTGCCGTATTGCCACTGTAAAAAATATGATCAATCAAGGATGTATTTTCTTCAGCCACTATCTTAGCGCCACGACTATTTAAATGAATGCCATCTAATGTCAAATGAAGACCTCGCTTAGTAGATAATCGATCAATTCGGGATGTTTAACTAATCTCAACCTGATTTCTCTCCTGGTTCTTATTATCACTCGTTTCCTATCAATCTATTATTTCCATTTTATGATCAATCGGTGTTCTCCCTTTGCTCTTTGGAACTTTCTTTGGATAGCCAATTTGCATAACTGCTGCAATTTTATCCTTTTCAATATCTAGTCCTATCTCATCATAAAAATTAGCGTCATGCATATATGGTGTAATCGTCCAGAGCATCCCTACACCTAATTCCCATGCTGCAAGCTGAGCATTTTGAATAAATGCACATACTGCTGCGTATTCTTCTTCATAGCGAACAGGATCATTCTCTTTATCAAAATAGATAACGGCATGATGTGGAATTGCCATGAGGAATGATTTCATAGAAGCCATCGTTTTATCCTGATCTTTTTTCAGCATTCCCATTCTTAAGTAGCTATTGAGAATAGACTGGATTAACATTTCTTTTCCTTTACCTTGAAAAAGCTTAATCTTCCATGGTTCCTTCATATAATGTGTCGGGGCATAAGACCCATATGTAAAAATTTCTTTTAATAGCTTCGTATCTACTTCTTTTTCCTGAAAGGAGTGGATACTTCTTCGATCCTTAATAATATCCAATACCATAATTTCCCCCATCTCTTACACAGATTGTAGTTTTATTATAATGATAAATTCTATGTTAGGCTAATCCATTGAGAAAAGTACAGGGCCAAGATTTAGAATATACGAACGACTGATTTCTAGGACAGTAACAGGTGTGCATAAGGAAGCCACTGTAAACGCTGAGCGTCTGGTGGATACGTTAATTTTATAATTTCTTTAAAAAAGGAGTACTACAACAGTACTCCCAAAGAATTAAAATTGCTGCCCGGACATAGTCGTCATAAAATCAATGAAGAAACGCTTATAATCAAAATCAACCGCAATACGATGTCTTTTAATCTCTTTCTCTGTCTCCTCTTCTAAATTTCCGAATGGACGGATATCGGCGATACTTTGACCACGTTCAGTCCCCTGAGTAGCCTGTACGATGTGGACAGGAAGCTCTTGAAAAGTAAACATATCCCCCCGATTTACCGCCATTAATGTTAGTACATCATGTAATGGTGCACCTTGTACATTAGGGTTTCTTTCCCTATAATATTCATAATAGTAATCGATCATCGGTTTAAGGATATCAATTGGCCCCACTTGGTCAATATAGTCTACCATTTGTTGTGTAGCTATTGCCCTTTCTGTTACATTTAATGGGATAATCGTTACATTATCCGCATAGGTTAAGACAATTTGTGCTGCTACTGGATCACCGTGAAAGTTCGCCTCAGACACCGCTGTAACGTTTCCTGGTACCCAAAATGCTCCACCCATTATATAGATTGCTTTTACTTTTTCCATCGTTAATGGATAGAGAAGATATAAAGTAGCAAGTGAAGTTAATCTTCCAATATTAACAATGTTAAGTTCACCTTCATATTCGTCAATAATTCCAATAATTTCATAAAAGTTTTCCAGCTCTGGCAATGGATCCTCAGTAGTTGGCGGAGTAATCGGTCCCAACCCATATTCCCCATGAATCTCTGGTACAAAGTCCGGTAATTCGGCTGTCATTGGATTTTCTGCACCTGTTATAATTGGTGTTTCTTGAGCTTCTTCTGTGACAACAATAGACTTTAAATATTGTACAGTTCTTAATGCATTCTCCCTTGGGATGTTCCCATAGTCTGTAACAACCCCCACAATCTCGATATCGTCATTTAAATACCCATATAAGAGTGCAGTAATATCATCTACCCCTATATCTCCAAAAACTAACACTTTCTCAGCCAAATGTTATCGTCCTTTCTAAAAGCCTTAATTATTATAGCCTATTAAATATCGATTGTGTCCGTGACCAACTATGTCACGTTTTTTGAAGCGTCGGGCATAATTTACATGAAAAGCATATCGTATTCCAAAAAAATAAACGCATTAGCTCTTCCATTAGCTAATGCGTTTATTTCATTTACCTGTAGAAAAAGACTGCGTCACCGCAGCCTTTCGCAATTATTTATTTATTTTTCAAGTTATAAAATGCATTTAGTCCAGCATATTGACCCATGCCAGCTAATTCATCTTCAATACGTAGTAATTGATTGTATTTCGCTACACGGTCAGTACGAGACGGTGCACCAGTTTTGATTTGGCCAGCGTTAGTTGCTACTGCGATATCAGCGATAGTAGCATCTTCCGTTTCACCAGAACGGTGAGAAACAACTGCTGTATAACCAGCACGCTTAGCCATTTCAATTGCATCAAATGTTTCTGTTAATGTACCAATTTGGTTTACTTTGATTAGGATAGAGTTTCCTACACCTTGTTCGATTCCTTGTGCAAGTTTTTTCGTATTTGTTACGAATAAATCATCACCAACAAGCTGTACTTTGTTTCCTAGGCGCTCTGTAAGTAATTTATGACCTTCCCAGTCATTTTCATCTAAGCCGTCTTCAATAGAAATGATTGGATATTTATTAACCATTTCTTCGTACCAGTCTACCATTTCAGCAGAAGTACGTGTTACGCCTTCACCTTTAAGAACATATTTACCATCTTCGTACATTTCAGAAGATGCAACATCCATTGCTAATTTAACTTCTTCACCAGGCTTGTAACCTGCTGCTTCAATAGCCTCAACAATTGTTTGTAGTGCTTCTTCGTTTGAGCTTAGGTTAGGAGCGAATCCACCTTCATCCCCAACTGCAGTATTATAGCCTTTAGACTTTAATACATTTTTAAGAGAATGGAAAATTTCTGCACCAGTGCGAAGTGCTTCCTTGAATGTAGGAGCTGCTACTGGCATGATCATGAATTCTTGAATATCAACGTTGTTATCAGCATGCTCTCCACCATTTACAATGTTCATCATTGGAGTTGGAAGAGTTTTACCATTGAATCCACCTAAATAATTGTATAAAGGTACTTCTAGGAAGTTAGCTGCTGCATGTGCTACAGCCATAGAGACTCCAAGGATAGCATTAGCACCTAATTTTCCTTTGTTTTCTGTTCCATCAAGGTCGATCATTAAAGCATCGATAATGTTTTGACGAGTTACATCTAAACCGATTAATTCTGGTGCAATGATTTCATTTACATTATGAACTGCTTTTTCTACACCTTTTCCAAGATAGCGACCTTTATCACCATCACGAAGTTCTACTGCTTCATATTCACCAGTAGATGCTCCACTTGGTACCATTGCTGAACCGAAAGCTCCTGATTCTGTATAAACTTCTACCTCAACTGTAGGATTTCCTCGTGAATCTAATACTTCGCGTGCGTATACGTCTGTAATGTATGGCATAATTTTTTTCTCTCCTTTTACTTTTTAATCAGGGATGTCCCTGTCATTTCTTTTGGTTTTTCAATATCTAATAAATCAAGCAATGTCGGTGCTAGATCTGCTAGAATACCGCCATCGCGTAATTCTATTTCATCCTTCGTAACAATTACTGGAACTGGATTAGTAGTATGAGCCGTCATCGGATTGCCCTCTAATGTAACGACTTCATCTGAATTACCATGGTCTGCTGTAATAATAGCATGACCACCTAACTCGATTATTTTGTCCACTACTTTTCCTAGACATTCATCTACTGTCTCGATTGCCTTAATTGTAGGTTCAAGCATACCAGAATGTCCAACCATATCTGGGTTAGCAAAATTTAAGATAATGGCATTTACATCACCATTGTCTAATTCTTCTAGCAGTGCATCGGTTACTTCATAAGCACTCATCTCTGGTTTTAAATCGTATGTTGCGACTTTTGGTGAATCAATTAGGATGCGCTTCTCTCCAGGAAACTCTTGTTCACGTCCACCACTCATGAAGAAGGTAACGTGTGGATATTTTTCTGTTTCCGCAATACGAAGCTGCTTCATGTTATTTTGTGCTAATACTTCTCCAATTGTATTATCTAAGTTAGTTGGTTTGTAGGCAACAAATCCATCAATAGATTCACTGAATTGGGTAAGCATAACAAAATCTAAGTTTTTCGGAACTCCTGGTCCACGGTCAAAGTCACGGAAGTCTTCGTTAGCAAATGTACGGGATATTTGGATTGCTCTATCCGGACGGAAGTTAAAGAAGATAATAGAATCCTCATCCTCGACCTTTCCAACTGGTTGACCATTCGCATCTTTAATAACAGAAGGAATCACGAACTCATCATAGATACCATTTTGGTAAGAGTCTTCTACCACTTCAAGTGGATGGTTATAACTAGGTCCCTCACCATAAACCATAGCGTCATATGCTTTTTTAACACGGTCCCAGCGCTTATCGCGGTCCATTGAATAATAACGTCCAGAAACGGTAGCAATTTTTCCTACGCCTAGCTCCTTCATTTTTTGTTCCGTTTGTTCAATATAACCTTTTGCTGTCTGTGGTCCAACATCACGACCGTCAAGGAAAGCATGTACATACACTTTTTCTAGACCTTGATCACTTGCTAGCTTCAGTAATGCAAATAAGTGATCAATATGGCTATGAACACCACCATCAGATAATAAGCCAAAGATGTGTAGTGCTTTATTCTTCTCTTTCGCGCGATGGATTGATTTTAGAAAGGCTTCGTTTTCGAAAAAATCACCTTCACGAATCGATAAATTGACACGGGTAAGACTTTGGTACACGATACGTCCTGCACCAATATTTAAATGTCCAACCTCAGAATTACCCATCTGACCTTCAGGTAGTCCAACCGCTTCTCCACTAGCCTTTAATTGATTATGTGCATACGTATTCCAGTAGCGGTCAAAGTTCGGTTTATTAGCTTGTTCTACCGCGTTACCTTTTACCTCATTACGGATAGCAAATCCATCCAGGATAATTAACGCAGCTAATTTATCTTGACTCATTTTATACCTGCCTCCACAAGCTGTAGAAAGGAATCAGCTTTTAAACTTGCACCACCAACTAAAGCACCATCGATATCAGATTGTGCTAATAATTCATCCACGTTAGAAGGTTTAACACTTCCACCATATTGGATTACGATAGCTTCAGCAGTTGCTTCATCTGTTAGTGATTTCACTACGTTTCGAATGTGTGCACATACTTCGTTAGCATCTTCATTGGATGCTGTTTTGCCAGTACCAATTGCCCATACTGGTTCATAAGCAATGATAGTTTGTGCTACTTGTTCGTTAGTTAGGCCTTCTAGCGCCTTTTTAACTTGTGTTTCTACTAATGACATTGTTTCATTAGCTTCACGTTGTTCTAATGTTTCTCCTACACAAACAATTGGAGTTAGACCATGGTTAAACGCAGCATGGGTCTTTTTATTTACTGTTTCATCAGTCTCAGCGAAATACTCTCGACGTTCTGAGTGACCAATTACGACATGGCTAACGCCTAAGTCTTTTAACATTACCGGACTTACTTCACCAGTAAATGCGCCATTTTCTTCAAAATGCATGTTTTGCGCACTAATCTTAAGATTAGTTCCTTTTGTTTTTTCCACTAAAGTTGCAAGATGTGGGAAAGGAGCACATACAATTGCTTCTACTTTTTCATCAGCAGGAATAGATTTTACAACTTCATCCACAAACTGTGTTGCTTCCGTAAGAGTTTTATTCATTTTCCAGTTACCTGCAATTACTCTTTTACGCATGGTATCACCTCTATTAAAGAATTGTGAAACTTATTTATTCGTAAGGGCTTCAACACCTGGTAGAACTTTACCTTCCATAAATTCCAAGGATGCTCCACCACCAGTTGATACGTGGTCCATTTTCTCTGCTAAGTCAAACTTCTCAACAGCTGCAGCAGAATCTCCACCACCAATAACGGTATAACCTTCTGTTTCTGCTAATGCCTCAGCCACTGCTTTTGTACCATTAGCAAATACATTTAATTCAAATACACCCATAGGTCCGTTCCAAATGACTAGTTTAGAATTTTTTACAAGTTGAGCATACTTCTCTCTTGTTTTCGGACCAATATCAAGTGCTTCCCAATCTGAAGGGATTTCAGATGTGGATACGATCTTTGTATTAGCTTCCTCTGAGAAATCATCTGCAACGACTACATCTTCAGGTAACACAAAATTAACGCCTTTTTCTTCCGCTTTTTTCATAAATTCTTTTGCTAAATCAATTTTGTCTTCCTCAAGAAGGGATTTTCCTATTTCATGCCCTTGTGCTTTAACAAAGGTGTATGCTAGGCCTCCACCGACAATCAAATTATCTACTTTATCTAATAGATTATCAATAACGCCAATTTTATCCTTAACCTTTGCCCCACCAATAATTGCCGTGAATGGACGGTCAGGATTCTCTAGTGCTTTACCTAATACAGAAAGTTCTTTTTCCATCAGGAAACCAGCAGCAGATGTAAGCTTTTCAGCAATACCTGCAGTCGATGCATGTGCGCGGTGTGCCGCTCCAAAAGCATCGTTAACATAAACATCAGCCATATTTGCAAAAGCTTCAGCTAGCGCAGGATCATTTTTTTCTTCTCCAGCCTCAAAACGCACATTTTCAAGAAGCAATAAATCACCATCTTGTAATCCAGAAATAGCTTCATCTACTTCAGATCCGTAAACAGAATCGGTTTTTACAACTTCTTTTCCAATTAAATCACTTAAACGCTTCGCAACTGCGTCTAAACGTAGTTCATCTACAGCCTGACCTTTAGGACGACCAAGATGACTAGCTAAAATTACTTTTGCACCTTGCTCCGATAAATAGGTAATGGTTGGTAAAGCAGCTTTAATGCGTGTATCATCTGTTACTTCTCCATCTTTCATAGGTACGTTAAAATCTACACGGCAGAAAACTTTTTTCCCTTTTAAATCAAGGTCTTTTACTGTTAGTTTATTCATTGGATTCCCTCCTTAAAAAGACTCCTATTCGTATGGAATTTTATACGAATATGCTTATTACGTAATTTCCTTCCCACGAACAACAGGACGTTGTCAGTGTGTGGGATAAAGATATGTAAGCTTTAAAATTGGTAGGTTTCCCTAGTCCTTGTTTCTTACTCAGAGCGTACTAAAATTACATGAGAAAAGGAGGAGAATGTATTCCTCCACCTTTTGCCCATTTAACTTATAGTCCTTTTTGTCCCATGAAAGCAACTAGGTCAACAACACGAGTTGAGTAACCCATTTCGTTGTCATACCATGAAAGAACTTTAACCATGTTTCCTTCCATTACCATAGTTGATAGACCATCAAGGATAGAAGAATGTGTGTTTCCAACAATATCAGAAGATACTAGTGGAGCTTCACTGTATTCAAAGATTCCTTTAAGTTCACCTTCTGCTGCTTCTTTGAACGCTTGGTTCACTTCTTCAGCAGTAACATCTTTTTCTACTTCTGCTACTAAGTCTACCATAGAACCGTCTGGAACTGGTACACGAACAGCCATACCATTTAATTTACCTTGTAACTCTGGTAATACTAGAGAAACTGCTTTTGCAGCACCAGTAGTTGTAGGAATAATGTTTTCAGCTGCCGCACGAGCACGACGATAATCTTTGTGTGGTAAGTCAAGAATTTGTTGGTCATTTGTATATGCGTGAACAGTTGTCATTAGACCACGTTTAATTCCGAATTTATCGTTAAGTACTTTTGCAAATGGTGCTAAACAGTTTGTTGTACAAGAAGCATTTGATACGATATGGTGCTTACTTGGATCGTATTGGTCTTGGTTAACACCCATTACGATAGTTAAATCTTCATTTTTCGCAGGAGCTGAGATGATTACTTTTTTCGCACCAGCATCGATATGTTTTTGAGAAGAATCACGATCAACGAAGCGACCAGTAGATTCAACTACTACTTCAACACCAAGCTCGCCCCATGGAAGATTGCCTGGATCACGCTCAGCTAATACTTTAATTTCTTTTCCACCAACAACGATGTTAGAACCGTTAACGGATACTTCTTGCTCTAATACACCATGTACTGAGTCATATTTTAATAGATGTGCAAGCATATTAGCATCTGTTAAGTCATTTACTGCTACGATTTCTACATCGTCTCTTTTTAGTGCTTGACGAAATACGTTACGTCCAATACGACCAAAACCATTAATACCAACTTTTACTGCCATTGTATATTCCTCCTAAAATTCTATAAGTATTATTTATTTAAAGGGAAGTATCCCTTAAAATCTGTTCCGCAGCTGCCTCATCTGTAATGAGCACATTGCTTGTACCATGCGTGAAATAGGATTCGATTGCTTTAGCCTTCGATTTACCACCAGCAACGGTAACGACATGTTTCATCGACTCTAAATCCTCTAACTGCAATCCAACCGTACGCACCTTGTGAACAACATTGCCTTGTTGATCAAAGTAGTAACCAAATGCTTCACTAACTGCATTTTCCTCTAATAGCTTTTCCCTCAATTCATGTGGTGTCTTTCGGCGGTCTGCCATCGTCAATGCATCACCAATCCCATGTAAGACAATATCAGCATTTTTGATAAGCTGTAATACTTCTATGATAGAAGGCTCTTGGATGATGTTTTGATAGGACGAGTCACTGATTGGATCTGGTACATAAAGTAAACGATAATCTCCCTGTGCTTTTCGGGACATTTGTGCCACTATCGTATTGGCTTGGTTTTCCATTTTCTCGCCAATGCCACCACGTGCTGGTACAAATAGGCAATTATTTTCTACTTCGAACGGTGTCATTACACTAGCAACAGAAGCCATCGTCGTTCCACCCGTTACAGCAATCGTAGCATCGGGTGTTATAATCTTTTTAAGATAGGAGACACAAGCTTTTCCCATCTCTTGTTTAACCCATTCTGCGTCATCACTGTTTCCTGGAACTACAATAACATTCTCTACTTGTAATGTTTCCTTAATTCGATTTTCTAAAACAGTTAAGCCCATTATTTCACTCATAAATTGATTGAGTTGTTCTAGAACCTTTTCACCTTGTTCCGTAACAAGCATACCCTTTGTCGTAACTTCTAATAACCCCTGTTCGTAAAGTAGATCAATTTCACTTCGAACCTGTCTTTCCGTTAATTGACTACTTTCCGCAAGACCTCTTCTTCCAATAGGTTGATAGAGGTTTACCGTGCGTAACAGAGAGAATCTGGTTTGCATTACTTCTAACAAGTCAGGTATGAGCTTTTTCTGTAGGTCGAATAGTTCTTTCATGACATTACCCCTTTAGAATCGGGAACAAAAATGTCCCACGCATTCTTATGGTGTCCCACATGTCCCAAAAAAATACACATAGTAGAATCCTATGTACATTATTATCATATCATAATGCGTAAAATATACAACCAATATGATTGTAAATTATCCTTATTTCTTTTGTAAATTCTCATGCAATGTTGTTTCAACCGAATTGTAGTCAATCTGTTCACAATTCAACTGAACGCCATTTATCTCGATTACTGGAATGGATAAATGATAGTTTTCTAACCATTCGTCATTTGTATAAATATCTCGCTTCTCAATTTCAAAATGATAATCCTGTTGGAACATCCCTAGTAATGCTTCAGCGTTATCACAAAGAGAACAGTTTTCTTTCGTGTAAAATATGACTTTTTCCATTAGGGCACCTTCTACATTTAACTTTTCTAAGACCATAGTATACAAAACAAACCGATAAATCCAAAAATTATGCTCCTACATGATTAGAAATTGGACCAGTAGATAATATATTGTCCAGTTTAAAGGTTCTTATTTTCTTACGCCAATAACAATAAGCCACCAGATAATCCTGGTTCATACTTAATACCCGAACAATCCGTTTAGAAACATTGTTATGCCGATCCATATAGAAAATAATGATTTTCTCTTTGTTTTCCATTGAACGTAGAAACAGCTTCTCCATAGCCAAAGCCTCCCAACAGGAACATTTGTTCTTATTTTATCATGTAGAATAGGTTGAAGCAAGACTATAATAAAACTGAATTGCACATAATTTTTTATCAAAATCCGACATAATACGAAATTTTTAAATCTTTTTTATAGAAATCTACTAAAGTAAAATGATAAAGAGTGAGATCATGCTAAAATCAAAATTTGTTGTTGTTTATGAGATAGTTTTAGCAACTTTAGCAATCGTTTCTGTCATATTTATGAACTCCAAAGATAGTTGTTGAAAAGAAGTTCAAAAAACCAAAATCTCCTATTTCAAAAGTTAAATCTAGCGTAAAAAGGTCAGTGAAAAAGACAGTTGTACCAGGTTATGATAAAGGCGGAGCAACAGCTTTAAGTAATCCAAAGAAATACGTAAAGAAAAGACTGTTAGGACAACCACTGTCTAAAAAAAGGAAAAAAGGATTATTTTCATTGTTCAAATAGGAACCATTAAGGGATGCATTTAGTTGCACCCATAACTACATACCAAATACTCCCGTGTCGATTATCAACTTTCGGAAGATCTTTTAAGTATCTAAGATTACAATTATGACTGACTAGTGAATACATATCTGAGAGCACTAGATTTATTAGAGAAAGCCCCAATTCTAATAACTGGGGCTTTTGATTGCTTCTAGATTACACAGTAAATTACTTACCTAACTCTCAAACGGTCGCCTGGACGAATAACATCACTTGTCATCCCATTCAAGCTTTTAATAGCTTCAACTGTAGTATTATACTGTTGTGCGATCCCCCATAATGTTTCCCCAGATTGGACAATGTGGTAAACTACCCCACCACTGACAATCAGAACCTGCCCTGGATAAATGGTATCACCTGTCAGACCGTTTAAATCCTTTAATTGTTGTGCCGTCATATTATGGGCTTGGGCAATACTCCACAATGTGTCACCAGGCTGTACGGTGTAAGTATTAGTTCCTCCACTATCTTTCCTTCTTAATCCGAGATGAGAAGCAATGGCATCAGCTAGCGCCTTTCCTGTTCGATCCATTACGATATCATCACGCATTTTGACAATATCGATGGTAGAATCCATAAACCCACCTTCAATTAGAATTGCTGGCATATTGGATGCACGAAGCATATGGAAGTTTTCCGACTTAATACCGCGATCTCGTAAGCCCATGGCACCAACAATAGCTGGATGAATTTTTCTTGCTAAAGCAAGACCGGTAGAAGAACCGGGATAATGATAGGTTTCTGTACCAGTCCAAGAACCCCATTGACCTGTGTTAGCGTTGTGATGATACGATATCAAAATATCTGCACCTTCACTGTTTGCCTTATTCGTACGTGCTGTTAAAGATACATCGGTGTTCCCAGTCGGGTCATCTAAACGAATAATAATGGCATTTTCATAATCATTCAAATACCTAGTAGCTGCAACTACTACTTTGTTGTTGAAATACCACTCCCTTTCACCATCCGGAGTCCTTTTCCCCGGTGTATTCATACCATGTCCTGCGTCTAATGCGATTTTAGCCATACAAAATCTCCTCCTAATATTTTTTTATATTAAAAAAGTGACTTGCCCATTTGGACTAGCCACTTATTTAATCCGTTAGTTTTTGCATTGAAATATGACACATCATCTTTCGTTTTTTGATATGTTCTTGCTTGTCCACTATCACGTAGGCACTTTGTCGTAGGATCAATCCTTGCATTCCATACACTTGCCAATACTAGCGCCAGTACAAATTAGAGATTGCTTGTACAAGAACATTCCCTACTATCCCCGATGTAGTTAAATCCTCAGCTAATAATGGGTAACAAAATTACTAGTATAAGCTGTCCATAGAATACTGGATTACGAAATCCAACTTACCAGTTACCTTCACCCTCCATCACCTCCCCTCAGAAGGCGATAAAAAGAGCCCTTACCGTGGCGGTAAACGCTCTTCAATATCATCCAGCTTAGTTATAACAATGTCATACTTTGTGCTAAATCCTTTTAATATTTCGTTTTGGTCATCGATCGTTTGATAGAGTTGTTTCTCTCTTTCATTTGCCTCTTTTCTACTTGTATAAAAAAGCCAAACAAAAAGAACTGCAAATGGTCCTTGTGTAAGAAAGTATTGAATTAATGTTTCATCCATGGTTACTCACTTAACTTCCTAATCGTTCCATCCTTTAGCATAATTACTTCTGTATTTGCCTCACTTAATTTACGAAAAAGAAAAATCGTATTCTTCCCTTCTAACATTGCACGTTTTGGATCCATTATATCCCCTCCTATACATTTTTACTTCAACCATAACGTGAAGTAATTGATTTCCTACTTAGATTTCAGGAATCATGTTGACATTACTTGGTTGCATGAATTACTTGGCTCCGATTTGCCTAGTAAATCCAGCTTTCCTTTCCCTAACTCCCTTAAACCATTCAATCCTCCTACCCTACAATTCCTATTCCACCGTATTACAGGGCTCCAATAAGCTTAGGAGCCTTTGATAATCGCTCGCTCAGATAAAAATATATAGAGCGTGTATCGTCTACTTAATCCAAGAGATCCATTTGAAAAAGCTCCCTTCACTTATTAAGAACTTCATACGACATTTGCACGACTAATCTTGCTCTTCGCACGTTCCATATGCTTTGTGTATCGTCTAGTTAATCCAAGAGCTTCATTTGAAAAAGCTCCCTTCACTAATCAAGAACTTCATACGACATTTGCACGACTAATCTTGCTCTTCGCACGTTCCATATGCTTTGTATATCGTCTAGTTAATCCAGGAGCTCCATTTGAAAAAGCTCCCTTCACTTATTAAGAACTTCATACGACATTTGCACGACTAATCTTGCTCTTCGCACGCTCCATATGCTTTGTGTATCGTCTACTTAATCCAAGAGATCCATTTGAAAAAGCTCCCTTCACTTATTAAGAACTTCATACGACATTTGCACGACTAATCTTGCTCTTCGCACGTTCCATATGCTTTGTGTATCGTCTACTTAATCCAGGAGCTCCATTTGAAAAAGCTCCCTTCACTTATTAAGAACTTCATACGACATTTGCACGACTTATCTTGCTCTTCGCACGTTCTATATGCTTTTGGACTGTACTTCTTCCAATATTTAATTCCTGAGCTATTTCCGCGAATGATTGCGCATAGACCGTATGCAATAGAAAGCATTGCCTCTGTCTCGGTGTCATCTCTGCTAGTATATTGAGAACCGTACTTTTTTCCTTTTCATCTAATTTCCGTTCTTCAGGAATAATCTCCAGTGATGGAAACATGTCCATATCCTCTATTGCTATACGTTGATAAGCTGCCTTTTTATCAACTCCGCGTATTTTATTTGGCTCTCGACCAGTAGACATCCACTCAATTGCTTCTTGAACCGTTTCAATCATGCTATTTATTTGTGTCTTATCTAACTGATCAAGCAATGAATCGCCTAGATTGTTTTTCATTTTGTATAGCTCTTGCTTACTTTGTTCATATTCTAAAATTAACTTATCTGCCCAATTATCCTTTGTTTTTTCACCCATCTAATCTCCTCCAAACGCTTCATATGAATTAAACAAAAAAGAGGCCACTAAACATTAGCCGTAGCTAACATTCAGTGTCCTCCAGCTTACTGGTAGAACGATTTATTCGCCGTATTAACTCTAGCAAGATCCAAAGAATCTATTTTTCAGCTTGCTTTATTTAAAATTCTTCCCCTTCATCAAACTTAATTCGCTTTACCTTCCCTTGATGTGTAACAACCTTTGTCTCACCATGTTCAGGTAAATTAGTAATCCTAGCCTTTCCTTGACTATAGACAACTACAAATGGCCTCTGACTTTCACTGATGTCAATGGTTAATACACCTCTCTTAATAGGAATATCTTGTAATCTCATATCATCTCCTCCAGTTCTCCCTTTCCAGCCTTTTTGTAAAGGTTGAGATAAATTATTAACATAATGGTTAGTAATAAAATCATAATTGATATTTCTTTTCTATCGATCCCTCCTTCGAAAATCTATCAAACATTCATCGTATGTGTACTATGATAGATGGTATACTTTTGTGTCGTCTTATGACACATAACCATTATAAAAATACTCTCCATTGATTATTAGAGAGTTGCTAACTATTTTGCATCGACTTAGTGTTCAAAATATACTCCCCCCACGTTGGGTTCCGACACATTTTCCTCTTTGGAAGCTGTAAAAGCCTATTATAAATTGGCATCGTATGACCTCTTTTTAGAAATGGGTGTCTCTACGTGTTGCACCTTGACACTAAGAATAAGCTATTATGTGTTAAATGTCAACACAAAATAGATAATTCTTTATTTTTGTGTTGTTTTGCGATACAATAACAAATAAGTCGAGGAACCAGTGGTGATACGTATGGTAGATAATAATAAAATTGGAGAGTTTTTGCGGAATTATCGTAAAGAACATAACAGAATGTCTTTACGTGCTCTATCCGAAAAGACGGGTATTAGTTTCTCTCATTTAAGTAAAATTGAACGTGGTGAACACAATCCTTCTAAACCCACATTAAGAGTATTAGCTGAAAAGCTAGACTTAAATTTGGATAACCTCTTCATAATGGCTGGGTTTGCACCTGAGAAAAAAATCAGTAGTTCGGATTTGCTTTATTCTAATCCGGACCCTGAAGAGCTTCAGAAGTTTAGAATCATCGATAAGATTACTAGCGAATTCCATGATGCGGATTTGATGTTTAATGACCTTGCCAATATGACACCAGAACAATTAGAAGAGGTATATGAATTTATAAAGTTTAAATTAAGTAAGAAATAAGGTAGATTAGTTCGCTTTAGAATCATATTTTTGAATAATATCACTTACTAAAAAGATAAACATTAATTTCATACATGGACTTGTAAAGGGGTGCAACTTGCACGCCTAATCTTTTACCACGAAACAGAACACACATTCGCGTTATTCGACATAGGGGGAATGAAATGTATACACATTTAGAAGATTATGTTTTCAACTTATACCATAATTTATCCATTAGTCATCCTGAACAATTAGATATAGAAGAAATAGCCAGTAAACTTGGGATTAATCTTTATTACAGTTCTTCTACCTATAGATATGGTAATAACATTATTCTCCAATATGATACTAAACAAAAACAATGGCAATTATTCGGGCATGAAATCTGTCATTATTTAAGGCATTTCGGTAACCAGCTGACCATGAAAAAATCCTTTAAGGACCTTCAAGAATGGCAAGCGAACCATTTTGCTTATCACTTTTGCGTTCCAACCTTTATGCTGGAAAACATACACACACCTACTGTAACGGATATTATAACCATTTTTAATGTGGAATTTGATTTTGCACTTAGAAGACTAGAAATGTATCAGAGTAAGTTGCATTTAGATGGGGATAGCTTATGTTTAGGTATGTAGTTAAGAGGTTTGCAAACTTTATTTTACTCAAATAGGGCAAGGGGGATAACTTAATCCCTTGCTTTTATTACGCGATTAAAAGGGATTCGAACTCTCGGCAAACCTGGTACCGGAAACCGGGGAGGGTTAGTATAAACTGAATCAGATGAAGTGACAATACTGTCACACCATTTCATTATTTGTTATATAATTCGATTTTGTATACGAACTCCCTCTTGCTAAGATTAAGTTAACAATTAGTTAGAAAGGGGGGGCATCTGATGGAACAACTATTATTTATTGTGTCTATGAGTGCTTTAGGCTTATGCTTTTGCGTTTTCATTTTAGGGATTTTTAATCATGGTTTACGTAATCTATTTGAATCAAAATACACAAAAGTATCCGCTTTATTGTTTGTTATTTATATACTTACCTTCATACCTTACCTAATAATTTCATCTATTTAAAATAAGAATTGCTTCCGATATAATAGTTATAGAATGATAGGGATAGGGTGTGATGTTATGAAAAAATTAAAAGATCTCGATCTTAATCTAGTTATCTCTCTCTCGATTCTTTGTTCTCTTCTGTCATCTATGACTCTAGGTATAATTATAGCTATATTACTCTTTGATGATTTTAGTTATCAATATGCAATTTTTTATGCTATAATTTTTTTCTTTTGTTACCTACTGTTTGCTTCTACAATCCAGATCCTGCTAAGCCTGAAACCCAAAAAGTTATATATCCCGTACTTACTAGTTTATGTTGTAGGCGCACTGGTAGCCTCTGCTATTGTTATCTTTTTAATGAACGAAGTCGATAATCCATTTGCTAATCCAAATATTTTAACTAACTACTATATTATTAGTGGATCAGCTGCAATCATTTTTTGGCTATTTGACTCGATTATTTTACAGGGTGAAATAGTAATTAAGTAAGCTATCTTATTAACTGGAGTAATTATTGATAGTGTTATTCATATTCTCTCCTCACCCCAAATTGAAAAAATGAACACCTCCTATACATTATGCATATACTTAGCAAAGGATGTGAAGGAATGTCAAAAAATGTAAAAATAACTATTGTGATAACCCTAGTAATTCTAGCGATAGGAACTTTATATAATACTTATAATGCTTTTATCTATGGAAATCCTAAAAAAATTATAGAATCAGAAGAAATTGCAGTAAAGTATTTAAAAGAAGAAAAAGGATATCAATACCCTGATATACTAATGGTTAAAGGAAACTACAATTGGAAAGAAAGTTATGGAAAAAAATATGGAGGATTCATTATTTTAAAAGACAATAATGATATAGTATACAGTTATATTATTCGGAATGATAAAATAATTGTACTGGATGACATACCTACAAAATATTAGCTTAGTCATAAAGATTGGTACCATTAAGATATACAGGAATCTATAGTTGAAAAGGATACAAGCATTACTACTAGGTTCGAGATTAGGAACTGCAACCCTAGAGAATACGTGGATGCCTGGCAAACTAAAAAGCAAGGGAAGAAATCACCTTCTATCCCTTGCTACTAATGGTTTTCTAAGACGCGCCCAGAGGGATTCGAACCCCCGGCAAACCTGGTACCGGAAACCAATAAAGGCTGTTTTATTGTATTATATTGCTTGTTATTCCTTGATAATTCCTTAAAACAATAGCCATTTATAATAGTCCATCTCAATACTTGTTAGCATTTTCGTTTGCAATTTTGTTAGCAATTCCTAATACATCATGTTTATGACTAATTTAAACAACAACGATAAGAAAATTTTCCTAAAATACCAGTTTTTTTATACCAAAATAAACTATTTTATTAAAAGTAGAATAATCATCCTTTAAACAGGATTTATAAATAGGGATACCCCCTCTGTTAGGATAGTTGTCGTACGATACTTTAGTGTTATAGTTTAATAAATAACACGGAGGTTGATCGGGATGACAAGAAAAAATGGAGTACGATATTCACAAGAAAAGAAAGAAGCTATTATCAAGCGCATGATGCCCCCAAATAACGAATCTGTGGCGCAAATATCGAAAGAAGAAGGCATCTCGAATGTGACGTTATACAAGTGGCGTAAAGAAGCTCGTGCTGCTGGTGTGGCAACACCTGGAAATGGACAAACAAGTGAGAATTGGAGTAGTCAAGATAAGTTTTTAATCGTGATGGAGACTTTTGCGATGAATGAATCAGAGTTAGCTGAGTATTGTCGTAAAAAAGGTCTGTATCGTGAACAAATTGAATCTTGGAAAAGTGTATGTCTTCAGGCAAATGAACAGTCATTCGACGAAGGGAAAAAGTTGAATGGTGTATTGAAAGAAGAAAAAAAGCGTGCTAAGCAACTAGAAAAAGAGCTACAAAAGAAAGAGAAGGCACTAGCTGAAGCTGCGGCTTTATTACTATTGCGAAAAAAGGCCCAAGCGATTTGGGGGGACGACGAGGAAGAATGATTAGCCCATCAAATCGCGCATTAGCTGTCGAACTCATCCAAGAAGCCAATCAAAATGGTGCGCGAATGGCGAAGGCTTGCGAGGAGCTTCATATCAGCGTGCGTACCTATGAACGTTGGGTAGCAGACGATGGTGTGAAGGTGGATCAACGCCCACTTACGAAAAGACCAGTACCCCAAAATAAATTAACTGAGAAAGAAAAAGAAGAAATCCTAACGGTTGTCAAACACAAAGAATACGTTGATTTACCACCAACACAAATTGTACCTAATCTTGCGGACAAAGGGACTTATATTGCGTCGGAATCCACATTTTATCGTGTATTACGTGAGGAAAAAATGCAAAACCATCGTGGTCGTAGTCAAAAACCTGTAAAAAGAGTCCCAGAGAGTCATCTCCCAACATCACCAAACCAAGTGTGGACGTGGGATATTACATGGCTTGGTGGGCCTGCGAAGGGTCTATATTATCGACTCTATTTAATTATCGATTTATTTAGTAGAAAAGTAGTTGGCTGGGAAGTTTGGGAAACGGAAGAGGCAAAACACGCAGAAACACTTGTGAAAAAGGCAGTAATCAATGAAAAGATCAAAGGGGCACCACTCGTATTGCATTCAGATAATGGTAGCCCAATGAAAGCTGAGACATTTTTAAGCTTACTAGAGAAATTGGGCATTCAAAGCTCTTTTTCAAGGCCTCGAGTAAGTAACGATAATCCATACTCAGAAGCGATGTTCCGGACACTCAAATATAGACCGGATTACCCTTACAATGGCTTTGCATCACTCACTGAGGCAAGGGAATGGGCACAAAAATTTGTCCACTGGTATAACGAGGTTCACATGCATAGTGGGCTGAAGTTTGTGACGCCTGTACAATGTCATACCGGGGAACACATAGCTATATTGGAAAAACGAAAAGCCATATATGAGGCAGCGAAGACGAAACATCCAGAGCGTTGGGCAAGAGGCATAAGGAATTGGAAGCCGAATGAACAAGTAGCACTCAATCCAATGCGAGATGAGGAGCAAACCGAAGCATAGAGTCAACCATAATATCTCCATTTCCCTAGTGATTTGAATCGAAAGTACGCTTTTCCTTTCGATTCAAATCACTAGGTCAGCAAGCGAAGCGCGGTAGCATTAATTGAACTCGGAGATTTATGACATTCTATTAAAATACTAAAGTAACTAAATGAGACAACTATATTGACAAACACCGGTATCTATATGGAGATAAAGTAGCGAGTTTTGAAAAAAGAGACCGTATTTAGAATTAAGTTAAATAACGTTATTTCTCTTTATCTGTATGTTAATTTTCATCTTCAAGGAGTACATTTCTAATGACTAAACATATAAAAGGAACCTTCGTGTGTATCATGAAGGCGTTGTATAAATACCATGAAGAATTAAGGAACCCTCAAAAATAAGCCCCCACAATCGTAGGGGCTTAAGCCTTATCCTACATATGAGAGTATATTCACTGACTGTCGACTCTAGAACGTATATTTGATATGAATTCTAAATCATCTTCATTGTAGATAATAAGCAGTTTATCAGTATTCAAAACTAGCTGTTCATTAATCCGCTCCACATTTTCATCACTCATATTATAAATAGTGGTTTCAGTTAAGATCTTATCACCATCAACCATAATAGGAATAAGTCCAATACAAATTTCTGGTGAAATTGGCAAATGATAATCTTCTCCCTCAAACTTTTTCACGATAACCGGGTTATCGGATAAGAAGTATTTCTTAATACCTAATGTTTTATGGAATCTAATTTGATAATTACTCATAATGTGTTCAGCCAAAACTTTTAAAGGATCCTCTGAAGAATCCCTTATAAACAATAGAATATTTTCTAATTCCTGACCAAAGTACATTTTCTTAGCAAAGTTAGCAGCATAAGCTTGACTAGTTGTAAAAAGTAAATACATTATATGTTTTTCACTGTCTTTAAGTTTTGGGTTTAAATATACTAGATTCTTTACACCTTTCCCTCTGATAAGCGTTATTATTAAATAAAGTAAAAGACTTGTTTCAATATCAGTCCAACGTTCATTTTGTATTATTTCAACAAACTTATCTTGAAAATCATCGCGTCTGCTTAAATTAATAAATTCTTGGAAATTCGGTTTAATTATACTTTCAAGACCTGAGTAAGAATCTTCAATTGTATTTCTTAAAACATAATTTCCATTATCATCTTTAATTTCATAAAAATCTTTTTCTTGCATAATTTTCATAGGACCGCTTTTATGAACTTTCAAAGGGGACTGTTTAATAATAGTGTATGATATTTTATTATCGTCCTTTTGGAAATTTTTCAGTGCAAACTGTGGGATATAATGTTGTTGCTTTACAAAGTTCATCTTATCTTTGTTCATCTTAATATAGTCTCCCTATTTACCATTATTAATTACTATACCACATAAGAAGATGATATCCCCTGTTGGAAATATATTAAATTAATAAAGAAACAGAAACTAAAGTTTCTAAATCCATTCACGAGAAGTATAGACCGTATGATGAATAATTAAGTGCCCCAGCTGCTTTTGTAGCTGGGGTTAGTTTTATGCCCCTGCCTTCTTATTGATCGATTACTGAAAGGATATTATCCAGTTTGAACGTTGTACATCTTACGCCCCAAAAAATACAAATATGGCTTTTTAGGAATAACTGTTTTCGAGGAAAAGCGAGAATAATACTTTCTCAAAGAGACCAAAATTTCTTAACATTTATTCATTATTGCAAAAATAACCACAGGAAATAAATTAATTTTTACTATTCATAGAATGCTCTTCCGAAACCCACTTAAATATAATAATGAATAAAAATTAAATTTTAAAACAATTTACATTAAATATCAAGCAATTATATGCTATCCCCCCCACTTTCCCAACCTGTCGAAAAAACAGTGTTATACATAGTAAAATCATGTCATATTTTGTCGAATAATGTTCTAAAACACCGTAACTTTCCCAATACTCAAAAATACCTATTAATGATACCATAAAAAATGTAAATATAAGGAAGGAGGATATAAGGTAGGTAATTTTTGTGTTGAAGGAGAAGTAAAGTCAGAATCTACTCCTATCAAAATACGATTAATAGCTAAATAGACCAAAGGAGTGTTTAATTTGAAAAAGAAACTTTCTGTTTTAGTATTATTATTGGTAATATCACTATCACTTCCAATTATGGCAAGTGCACAAGAATCAGATTCGGAAGTTCTTCCAGATAAGATTGAAACTATTAAAACTGATAATGGTAAATTAATAGAAATTAAGCATTTTGATACTATAGAAAAGGTAGAAAAGTATAAGGAACAAGTTATGAGTCAAATGGCAGATTATCAAAGCAATATCGAAGTTCCTGAAGTACCAATTAACCAAATCCAACCTATGGCATTATTGACCTCTTATAAATATAATGGCGCTTCAGGATATATCGGAAGAGATTTTGACGTAAAAGTTTACAAAAATAGAACGGGAAAATCTATAACTCAACAACCTACCGTAACCCGTACAGTAGGTAATAGCGTTAATATATCACTAAAAGCAGAGGCAGATTTTAAAAAAGTATTCAAAGCAAGTACAAAAGTAGACTTTGGTAAAACACAAACTAAAACGTTTAAGGAAGAATTTGGTAAAATAACTATTCCTAATAATAAACAATTAGAAATTTGGACAAACCAAATAGCAAAAGTACATTCATTTACTGAAAAAAATGTATTTGGTTCTGATAGAAAATTCAATGCCTATCAAGCTGTTGATAGCTGGGAATATGATATCATTATAGGTCCTATTCGTAATCCATATTAAAATTTATGTAGGGTATTTGATTAAATAAGTACCCGTATCTAGTTGACCTTTGATAACTATGAAATTATTTCTCCATTACAAAGGTATAAAGTAGTAACTAGTTCTGATAATTTAAAAATTACTAAAAAGCAGTGAAAAAAAGTCACTGCTTTTTAGTAATTAATCAAATGATTAATCCTTGACAGTTATAATAACAGGATATAGCATAAATATAATCAACATAATTTTCATAATAAAAGGAGTAAACACATGTCTTTAATAAGAATTGGAGTAGCATTACTATTTGGCGCATTTACTAAATATGCTATAGTAATGCTTTGTACACAATGGTTGATATTAAAAAAGTTACAATACTTGGGTGTTGCCGATTCACTAGAAAGCGAAGTATTTGACAGCTTTTGGACTATTTTCACTGTAGAAATTGGTTTGTCTATTCTTTTAATTATTATTGGGCTGTATAAATATCTGAAGAAAGAGCAACAGTCATAATTGGAAGGCTTAAGACTACAAATATAGATTGTAGGTAATATTATAAATGAAGAGTAAGCTCTTTGGAACTTCTCTATGATCTTCTAATTTGTTTTGTTCCTATCGAATTATTTTATCTGATTATAGAATAATATCCACAAATTTATAATAACAGGTCTTTAAGGCCTGTTATTTTATGCTCCTAACTTCCTCCTAATTGGCCCTGCTGAAAGGATATTCTCAAACTTAAATGTTCTTACTTTCTTACGCCAAAAGCAAAAAGCCACTATAGAATCATCATCCATGCTAATTACACGAACATAACGTTGAGTTACATTGTTCTTACTATCTATATAGACTATAACGATTTTCTCTTTGTTTTCGATGGAGCGATGGAATAATCCTTTCATAACAAGACCACCTTTACAGAACGTTTGTTCTTATTATATCAAAAATTGATTCCTTGTAAACATAAATATGGTTGGGGGAAATTGCATTAATTTGTAGAAAATGCCTTGACTTATTATACTATGCATAGTATAATAAAAGTATAGAAAGGAGGTGAACAAGTGGAATACTTAGCAAAAATAATAGCCCTAGTAATCTCAATCCTAACCGCTCGTCAAATATGGCTCGTCAACCAAAAGACAAAGTTAGAAATTGAAAAACTAAGGCTAGAAAATAGAAGAATGAGAAGGGGAGGTTAATCCCCTCTCTCTTCACTAAGTATACCACAAGTATATGTTTTATAAAATCATGTTAGTACTGTGGGTAGTTATAGCTGTACTTGGGATTTGGAACCTTTTCTTGCAAAGGAAAAAAAGGAAATTAATAAAAGAAAAGGAGCGACTACAAAATGAGCAATCAAACAGAAGCGAATAAGCGTTGGCAAGAGAAAAATAAAGAACATGCAAAATACCTTAGCAATAGATCACGTACACGCAGTTTTATTCGTAATCAAGCTACACTAGAAGATATAGAGGAATTAAAACAGCTTATTAAAGAACGTGAAGAGTTACTACAGAGTTGAGTCTCTCTAATCGGGAGGCTCTTTTTACATTTCATAACATGACCACCTCAATAAATAGAACATTTGTTCTTATTTTGTGGATATTTCATCCAAATTATGATATAATAAAGTTGCAAAGTGACTTTATATGAATAATATTGATATTATAAAGTATAATTAACTTCTATTTTTCCTATGGCTTTAATCAGTATTTTGTTATGTGGGCATTACTTATAAAGGGGGGGATTTTAATGCCAATGCAGAATTTTGCAGATCACACAATTGCAATTTCAAAAGAGTATGGAGGAATTAGTAACCTAAAATTACAAAAAGTTCTTTACTTCGCTCTCGGTCAGTATATAAGGGATAATGGTATTAATGATCTGGTTAGAGATATTTATACCGAGAGATTCGAGGCTTGGCAGTATGGACCTGTTATAAAATCGGAGTATCATAGAAATAAACATTTTGGCAGATATAATATTAGAAGAGAAGCACAAATACACGAAAACTATAATGATTTAAATGATTATATTATCAAAAACTTAAATAGAAGCGTTACTGATCTTGTGGAGGATAGTCACAGTAGGCCTACATGGTCAACAAATAGGGAAGCTATACTTTCAAATCAAATAGTAACATATGATTTAAGGGATCTCCAAAATGACTTTAGCTAGACAGGAATTATCCGAAAAATTAATTGATAATTTACACAAACTTCATGGTGCTACATCTTCTGGTATAGATGAATCAGAAAAAGAGAAGCTCTTTCAGGACTTTTTTAGTCTTTTAGATGATATGTCCCTAGATCTCCTGCCATATTCAGCTGCATCGCAGTTTATTTATAGCAACATAAATGACGAAGGGTTTTATTTCATTCAAGCAATTGAAGAAAAAATAGTCGAGAATTTTAAAGAAACCGACGAAACCTATAAAAAAGGATTAAAAATAGTCGAACACCTAGAGTTGGCACAACAACAAAAAGAAGCATTATTTGCAAAACAAGAGAAAAAGATTAAGGAGTACAGTTATATACAAGACCACCTAATAGAGAGAACTCACAAAATCGAGGAAATACAAAAAACTACAAAAAAATTACAAAAAGATACTGAATTATTACAGACGCAAAACAACAAAATGATAACAAACTTTATAACCATATTAGGGATTTTCGCTGCGATACTAATGGGCGCATTTGGCTCTATACAAGCATTTAGTAGTTTATTTGATAATGCAGTATTTCTTGATTTAGGAAAACTGTTAATAATCAGCTCTGTTGGAGCTTCATCAGTAGTTCTAATTTTATTTTTCCTATTAAATGGAATAGCCGAAACTTACAGATAGATCTCTTTCTAGTAGCAAAACAGAAGATAGTACAATACTTGAGAAACACCCAACTCTCGTAATAGTACATGGTATTCTAATATTTATTGCTTTAATTGGAGCAGCTCTAGAACTAAGTAGCGTTAAATTAAGGATAGCTGCACAAGGATTATGGTGGTTTATTCCACTTATCTGGATAATATATTTTATTATAGCCTGTCATCAAAATACTTTTTTTCCTTTCTTAAATAAAACAAAATCTACTTCGGATAGTAATAAAAAAGCCTGATCGTTTTATTGACCTGGCTTTTTTATTTTTCTGATTCGATTACTTGAAACTATATTTGTTACTTAATCAACGCTCCTGTTTCTTTTCCGACGTATATATTCACCTTACCAAAATCCTTTGTTTGGATTGTCACTACATCAGCTTGCGGTTTTCCAAGTACCTCATACTGCAACCCACCGAATTTTTTAGGATTTAGAAATCCTTTCTCATTCCCTTTAACTGGGGCTTTATTTAAAGGATATACTCTCCAGCTGCTTGCAGTTTTTGGTAGATATAACATTTTCTTTTTACTACCGCTTGGCAATTTGATTTTTTGCCCTGGAACAATCAAGTCCCCACTTATTTTATTTAAGCTTTTTAGTACTGCAACAGTGGTATTATATTTTTGAGAAATGCTCCATAGGGTGTCACCTTTTTCGACTACGTGTACTCCACTTGATGGTGCGGTCTCTACTTTACTCTTAGCTTTCTTTTTCAGTCCGAAATGAGAAGCAATGGCATCAGCTAGCTCCTTCCCTGTTCGATCCAGTACTGCATCATCACGCAATTTCTTAATGTCAATGGTAGAATCCATAAACCCACCTTCAATGAGTATTGCTGGCATTTTGGATTCACGAAGCATATGGAAGTTTTCTGATTTAATACCGCGATCTCGTAATCCCATTGCTCCTACAATTGCTGGATGAATCTTCTTAGCTATAGCAAGACCTGTAGAAGAACCAGGATAATGATACGTTTCTGTACCAGTCCAAGTACCCCATTGACCTGTGTTAGCATTGTGATGATACGATACCAAAATATCTGCTTTTTGATCGTTTGCCTTATTTGTTCGTGCTGTTAAAGATACATCGATTTTTCCAGTAGGGTCATCTAAGCGAATAACTGTTACATTGTCATACTCGTTTAGATACTTAGTAGCCGCAGCCACCACTTTACTGTTAAAAGACCACTCTCTTTCCCCATCCGGAGTTCTTTTCCCCGGTGTATTTATGCCATGTCCAGCGTCTAATGCTATTTTAACCATAATTATTTATCCTCCCTCAATAAAGTTAATTTTTCTTCCAAATACTCGCGTATTCTCAATATTTTATAAACACTAGTTAGTTGACACACCTTATAGATAGTTAAAAATTGAAAGTAATTCAATTTATTTACAGGTTGGGGGCCATCCTATCTGCCAAACTGGTATTGTTTGGAAAACAGTTTTATAACCGTGCTAGGAAATCTCCACACAAATCACGGTCGCTAACCCTCCCATGTCTCTCCGGATCGTATCCATACTTTCCTTCGTCCTGCGTATCCATGAGGTGGAGGTTGGAAATGCTCCTATGCTGGGTCTAATGCCCGAATGGATAATATATACTCCAACTCTGCACTATTGGTGTTTGTATGAGAACTAATAATCGTATTTGATGTGTTTCTAAAGGCTTAAGCAGCCTGTAATGCTTCCTTTTGTGACAATCCTCTTAATAACTTAGATCCATCAAACTCACATTGTCTTTGGCCAATGACAAATAATACACGTAATAACTTACAACACAAGGCAATGAGTGACTGTTGCTTTTTCAATGGTTTTTCAGACCGTGTTGTATAGTGTTGATGCAGGGCTTTAAACGTTGGATTATGGGCAACTAGCGGACGAATAGCTAAATATAGGGCTCTTCGCAAACGACTTCGTCCTCTCTTAGTTATCCGTGTTTGACCTTTAAACTTACCAGAACTATGTTCTCGTAAAGATAGCCCTGCTAAATTGACTAATTGTTGAGGGTGTTTATATTTCGTAATATCCCCTACTTCAGCGAAGAATAGAGCCACGGTTGTGGATCCAAGCCCTGTAATATTCATCATTTGTTTAGCACCAGGTAAAGTCACGACAAGTGATTCTAACTCTTTGTCTAACTCCTCTAACTGTTGCTTATAAAGTTCATATTGATCGAGTAAACAGTCCAACTCGCGTCGGGCAAACTGAATACCAATTTGAATGCCGATACTCTTTTTTGCGACTTCTACTAGCTTTGTTGCTCTTTTAATTCCCACTCCTCGTTTAACGAAGGGCTTCCACTTCATCACCACATCTTCTGGTGACAATTCCTTGATTTGAGACGGAAATGGAAACAGTCGTAATGTACAGTAAGCTGCTTTTCCTTCCCAATCACCAAATACATCAAAGAATTCCGGAAAATAGCGTTGAATATGGTTTTGGATACGCCCTTCAGTGATCATCAGTTGGTTGATAAGTTGATCTCGTAATTTGACGCCTTCTCTTAATTCGGCATAAATGCCATCTAAGAGATTTGGTACAGAGTATCGCCCATCTTTAATCAACTGACCTATCACACGGGCATCTTTCGTATCATTTTTGGTAGGGGAATTATCATCAAGTTCTTTACTTTTCTTTACGTGCATAGGATTTACGACAACAAAATCGTATCCTTTCGCTACTAAAAAGTAAGCTAGACTAAACCAGTAATGGCCAGTAGGCTCGACACCCAGAATGACATAATTTTTGTCATTTTCCTTTCGAAGGTTCTCTGCCCAATTTACTAGTTTTTGAAAGCCATGCATTTTGTTTTCAAAGATCAAGCGTTTCCCGAATTCAACACCTCGGTCGTCTTGAGCACGAGCTACGTGTTTGTCTTTGGCAATATCAATGCCTACAATGAGTGTTGAAGGTGTGATTTGAGAGATTTTTTGATTTTGTGTATAATTCATTATTGAGTCCTCCTTGGTTACTTAAATTAAGGGTCCATTTTTGCTTCGAAGCTTTGGACACCTCGTATGATACCAAGAGGGCTCTTTTTGTTTCAATCCTCAAATTTCTTCATTACAGGAATGCTCCTTAATATTTTTTACTAATTCAAATGCTCCTGTACTTGCTAATCCGGATGCTAGTCCACCTAAAAGTATCTCTGGTGTAAATTCTCCTTGGTTAATCCAAACGTTTAACACAACCCCTAATACAGCCATTACCAAAGGAATGTATTTATTAGGTATAAAATCTAAGCTGTTTTTGATGATAAAACCGATTCCTAGACAGATTGCTAAAACGATTATTACAACGTAATCCAATAACATTTCCATGTATGTCACCCCCTTTAAAGAAAAATAAAAATAGCCCTGTTCCCAGGACTAATCTTCTAATGCATCTATTCGTTTATGAGCTTGCTTTGCTGATTCTTCAACTCTGGTTATTCGTTCGCTATGCTGTGCAATCTGCTTTTCATTCGCTTTTAAATCGATGCGAATGTCATCAACACCTCTACTGATATAATTGAGTTGCGTTCGAACTTCAGCATCTTGATTCGCTTCTTGTTTAACTCCTTTTACCTTGTCGGATTGTCTTTTATCTTTATTCAATTGATAGGCTTGAAAGGAGATAATCAACCCTAAAATTGCGATTATTACTGTGATTTCAACACTCATCATCTTCCCCCTAATTTTGTAATTAAAAGAAGAGGCTGGGACAAAACCCCAGTAAATTAATATAAGCATGGTCCTTACCAACGTTTTAACGGTAAGGACCATGCTTATTATTTTTTGCACGCAATTTTCTGATATTAAAGTAAACAAAAAGGACACCATCTGATAAAATTAAAGTACGACCAATAACTTTTTTCGGAGGTGTCCTTATGTCGTATTATAACATGAAACAAGTTGTATTACCTATGGATTTGGAAGTTAGATTAAAAGAAAATGACATTGCCTTTGCCATTAATGATTTAGTAGAAAGTATTCCAGAAAGTGCTCTTGAACCACTTAGAAAAGATACAGGTCGTCCGCCATATGCTTCGCGGATGATGTTGAAAATTATCCTTTGTGGTTATACGCAGTCTGCCTTTTCGGGCAGGAAGATTGAAGCCTTATTAGAAGATAGTGTACGAATGATGTGGTTATCTCAGGAGCATCAACCAAGTTACAGAACGATTAATCGCTTTCGTGTGCACCCATTAGCGAAAGGGTTATTACGTGAGTGCTTTGTACAGTTTCGATCTCAGTTGGTAAAGGAAGAAGTAATTGAAGAAGAGGCTATTTTTATTGATGGCACAAAGATTGAAGCCAATGCGAATAAATTCACATTTGTATGGCGAAAATCGGTTGAAAATTATAGTGAAAAACTAATTGAAAAGTCCAATCAAATGTACGATGAGTTAATTGAGAAGCGAATCATTCCTGAAATAGAACGGGACGATTTCGAAGAGCTTTCGGTTGAAGAAATGAAAGAAATTGTGGAAAAACTGAGTGAAAAAATTGAAGCATACGACAAGGAAATTGAAGCGAGTGACGTTGGTGTTGAGCGGAAACAGCTTCGTTCCGAGCGAAAAGCACCAAAACAATATCGTAAGCAATTTGAAGATTTTATTGAGCGGAAACAAAATTATCAAAAGGATATGGAGATTTTTGAAGACCGCCATAGTTACTCAAAAACAGATCATGATGCCACATTTATGCGGATGAAAGATGACTATATGGGAAACGGACAACTGAAGGCTGGATATAATATTCAAGTTGCGACGGAAGGCCAATATGCGCTCGCTTATGATGTGTTTCCAAATCCAACCGACACCCGTACGTTGATTCCCTTTTTGAATACGATTGAAGAACGCTTCTTTGAACTACCTAAATATATCGTGGCAGACGCAGGGTATGGTAGTGAACAAAACTATGAAGATATTATGAATAATAGAAATAGAACACCTCTTATTACATATAATCAGTATCGAAAGGAGAAGAAAAGAAAACACAAAAACAATGCTTTTCATGTAGACAATTGGGAATACAATGAAGAGGATGATGCATTCATTTGTCCGAATGGAAAGAAATTATTATTCAGCCATGTGTCCCATCGAACCGACAAATACGGATTTAAACGCGAATTTAAAGTCTATGAATGCGAAGATTGTTCCGGATGCCCTTTACGCTCCATGTGTACAAAGGCGAAAGAGGGAAACAATCGAAAAGTATATCTCAATGAAAAGTGGGAATCTCAAAAAGAATACGTCAGGGAGAAGCTTTCAGACGAGAAAACTGGTGAAATTTACGGTAAACGTAAAATCGATGTGGAGCCAGTCTTCGGATTTCTGAAGGCTAATTTGGGTTTCACTCGAATGTCTGTTAGAGGAAAAGAGAAAGTGATAAATGAATTAGGATTTGCGCTTATGGCGGTAAACTTGAGGAAGTATACCGCCAAAATGGGTAAATCTAGTTTAGGAAATGGAAATGATTTCAAAAAACTGGTTCCAAGCAATTTTCAATCGCTTAGAACCAGTTTTTTATTACTTTCTGGCTAGTTTTGTCCCAGCCTCTTCTTTGTTTTCAATTTCATACTTTGCAGCTAAGTTAAAGAAATAAACAAACCTCTTTCCGAATTCCGTGATTTTAGTTTCATCAGGTTCACTTCTTGGACTGGCTAAGCCTCGCTGAACATCAAGTGAAATTTTATTCATTTTTTTCATTATCTTAGTGTATGAAACTAACCTACCAGTACTAATAAGGTTCATACTCTCAAGTTTATTTTCTATTGTTGACTTTAGCTCCCAAAACTCTCTTTTCTCAGTAAAATGCTTTTCAAAGTCATTATGTTTAACTTTATGATACCTATATTTATTATATTCACTTGTAAAAGTTAGCAGGTATTCAATCTCAACGAATCTTAAACTTATCAATGCATCATAATAAATTAAAATTTTCGACCGGTCGTAAATTTCATTATCAATTACATGGCAAAACCCATTAAGAAAATAACTTATCTTTTGATCTTCATCTTCATCAAGTAATTGCTGTAATAAATCAGGAAAAAGAAAATCCTTTATCAAAATCTTAAAGTTCGGATCATCTATAGCTCTTACCTTTTCTGTGATATAATTTATGCCTTTTTCATGATGTTTAATTCTTTGTTGCAGTCTATGAATTTTAAAAGTTGTCAATATTTTCCCCGCTATTGGTGCTTGATCTGCAATAGTATCAAACAAAAGGTCCATTTCACTTCCGGGTTCTATCCCCCCCCATTTCTTTTACTTTATCCCAAAGTTCATTTTCCATATTATCCCCCCAATTTATATCTACTTAATTCGACAAAAGGAAGGATTTCCCTTTATTTAAGACATAAAAAGTAAACCTTTTAAAGTGTATTTTAATATTATCTAAATAAAACTTGAATAATAGATTCATTTAATCGTTTTAACACTCTATAACCATTTTCACATGATGTAGCAATACCATCATCATTTGATTTACAATAACCGTTTACTTCACAGGGTCCATCGTCACGAACAAGCATTTTCCCAAGCATTCCTACTGGATCCTATTCTTTTCTGTTTTCTCTTGGTATATATTCTTTATTAATATCAAAATTAAGATTAATCTTTGGAACATAAGCTTTTCCGGCTTCTTGAATAATGTTTCCATCATCATCTTTTTCCTCGGGAACATCAATCCAATGGTATTGAACTCTTCCCCACTCATCTGTAAGATACTTTTCATGCCAATTATCTTGATGGCTGTCACCAATTACAGAAGGATTGGCAGAAACAATACCAAGAATATATTCATCTTTTGATGATGCTTTTCTAATTTTATCGCCTTCTAATGTAACAAAATATCCAACCCTATCTTCGTTATCAGGATTGTCATCCAACCATTCAAAATACTCTGCATAGTCTGCCCCCGATGAATTAAATGCTGCTAGACCATATACCATTCCATTAAACCCTCTTGTGTTAACACTCTTCGTATTTCCCTCTTCGCCCACCTTTTTTCTTTGTCATCTACATACACCTCGCCTCCAATATTTATAATTTTCAAAAGAAAAAGCACCCGTTAGGATGCTTTTATAAATTATACTTCTCTTCTATTTCCGTGGAATCTTACTCTGCCTTCACTGGTCACTTCAATCTCTTTAACCTCAACAGATGTACCTCTTATAGTAACTACGTCTGCTTCCATCATCAGTTTCACAGTATCTAAATTAACTTGATCTGAATAAGTAGCATTTTCTATTACTGCTTCAATATCTAAATACTTTTCTAAATCCAATTCGTTCCCCCCCTTCTGCCAACAATATTCGACAAAAAGGAAGTATTTTCCTTCTCATATCCTCTAAAAAACAAATTCATTACACTATAGAACTTTGAACTCTAATGAAAATATATTTTAACCTTTTTATCTTTTTCATGATTCTCGCTATAAGTTGTTTCTTCAGCATAAGTTTCAATTATGTTTTTCACTTTAGCTAACCTATTAATTTTCCAATAGTAAACAGATATTATAAAAATTAATAAAGCCATTGACGTAAGCAAAAATTCAATAAAGCCTTCTGTATTAGTAGTGATAAGTTCGTCTAGAAACATATCAACGCTAATATCTTTTAGATTTAGTTCCTTTAAAACTTCTTCTGAAAAAGATTCTTTATTAAAATATATATTAGAACCAATATTCATTAAACCTATACTGAATGATATAAAAAAAGTGAAAAAAATTGTTACTAATGGAACAATAATCATAAGAATGGGTGTAACATTCATCCATCTCTCATGCTCTGCCTTAATTGAAGATAATAACACCTTCTTATAATTTGCATCTTCTTTTTTAAACCAATCTCCAATATTCTTTAGTCTTTCTAAATCGATAATGTCAATTGGTATCCATTTAAATCTCCTAGTTTCTCTCAAAATATATTTATAAGCACTAAAGCCATTTAACATATATTAATACTCCCCCCTTATCTAAATTACGATAAAAAGAGAATAAATTCCAATTATCTACATAATATTTATACTGCTTATACTAGATAGAACTTTCGTTCTTAATTATTAACTTACTAATAAAAATAAGAGCTCTATATTAGAGCCCTTTTACCAATTAAGAAGCTTACACGACTAGAAATTTTATTTTTCGCACGCTCAATATGTTTTTGTACAGTGCTTCAACCAATATTTAGTTACTTGGAAATTTCCGCGAATGATAATGCGTATACTGTATGCAATAAAAAACATTGCCTTTGTCTCTAAGTCATTTCCGCAAGGATATTAAAAATTACTCGCTTTTCATCTTCACTAAGCTCACGTTCTTCTGGAACAATGTCCAATGATGGAAACATGTCCATATCTTTCATCACCATTCCCTGATAAGCAGCTCTCTTATCAATCCCACGCAATCTGCTGCCTGGTTCCCTATTGGAAGAAATCTAATCAATTATTTATTGTACCGATCCTATCATGCTATTTATCTGTGTTTTTCTAGCTAATCAAGCAATGAGTCTCCTAAATTGTTTTTCAGATTATATAACTCTTGGTTACTCTGTTCATACTCCATAATTAATTTATCTGCCCAAATTTCCAGTTGTTTGCTATTCATATCCCCCCCTACAGCTTTATTATTTTAAAATAATAAAGACACCAAACAATAGCTTTAGCTATCATTCAGTGTCCTCCAGCTGGCTGGTAGAACTATTATTTTATATACATATCTGACATTAACGAGTAGGTTATTGGACTCGCCGTAATCAATACATTAAAAGGAGAAAAATATGTCAGATCCTCATATGTTTTTCTACTATCAATTGAGTCGTAATAATTTAATATAATTGATATTTTAGGGATTCTACCCATTTCAAAAAACACTTTCTTTATAATACATAAATTTAAAAACTGTATATGATTATCTGGTAGACGTATATAATTTTGTTTTCCACTTTCGATAAAAGGAATCCTAACTAAATCCTCTCTATCCTCAAAAATAAACATTTTAAAATTATCCTTAATTCCCAATTCAATTACTTTATTTCCTTTTTCATCAAAGGTTAAATCCATATTTAATTCTTTTCTAATCTTTTCATTATTGAACATTTCATTAATGTATTCTTCATCAAATTGAATTTTTGCTGTTATATACTTAGCAGGACCATTCCCAATATTTACAACTGGTAATTTAATTCCTGATCCTCTAGAGTAAAATGTTTCACTTGGATTAATATTTAATACCATATCACTTTCATCTTTACCTTGATAGTCAAAAACTGATTCTATATTATCGACATCCTTTATAAAAAGGGCTGGCTTTTGTGAATCGATTCTTTGCTCCTTCATCTCTATTAATTGTTTTTCAGCTAGTGCTGAAGATTTACTTGCCGAACGTGCGGATCTCATAGCTGCTATCGCAGCCAATAATGAACTTAAAGCAATAATAATTTGTACCCACTCTACCTTATCGAATCCTAAAAACATCAAAACTCCTCCCCCAGTCTGTTGTGACTCTGAATAGATTAGTTATTTTTTCTAGAGTGGCAAGATCGGGTTCTAGCTCTTGTCTCATATTCAGCCACTGTTTGATAAGAGATGCTTAGCAAATTAGCTAAATCTTCTCTGCTTAACTTCTTCTCTTTTCTGAGTAACTTCAATCTATATTAAATTTTATAGTTCTAATCCTCCATTACCTACTAAATTATACTATTTGTCCAAACTACAAATGTTTTTAGAAAACGTGAAAAAGAAAAGAATCTAGTGAAAGCACAAGAAATTGTAATAGAACAACTAGAAGATGCAATTAAGATAGGATATTCTGCCACAGTGGAGGCTATGGCAGAAATCTTAAAGGCTTAAGAGTTGAAATTGGTTAATTCTTGGTAAATAACTCTTAAGTCATTTGCTACCTGATCGGCGGTAAGCTGCTCAGGACCTACATCTGTACGCCCAACAGATGAATAAGACTTAGAGTTATGTTCGTACATTGCTTTCAAAACTTCAACAGCCAATTTCGCGTAGTCAGCATCCATTTTATCACTCCTTTCTGTATACAACATTCGACAGAAAAGGACTAAATTCCTACAAGGCGAAGAAATACCCAGAATTGCTTGAGATAAGTATAGGAGGGTAAGGATGAAGTTATACAAAGAAAGTCGTTAGAAACAACAGAACAAGAAGAGCTGCTAATGTGATTCTTGCTATAAAAAATCATTATAAATTATCAAGAGTGGGGGCGGTATTATGAGGTTGTAAGCTATTATTCTAAAGAAGAACGCATTAAACATCGATATAATAGCAGGAGATAAGCCTTTTGTTGTCGTATATTGTCAAGGAGAGGCGAAAATAACGTATTTACCTGAAATACTGTTGCTCCCAGAAGATACGAACATTATGAGTGATGTAAAAAAAGGAAAAAATTATGGAATACAAGAAGGTATCGTGGAGGATATAGAAGCTCTAAGGTAGATAGAAATGAAATTGAATACTGGTCAGAGGAACTTATCGCCTAAACTAAAAACATCCACTAGCTGTCAATTGATATAGATGAAGATACCATAGAATTATTAAAAAATCATAAGAAGCAACAAGATAGAAGCAAATTAAAATGTGGTCCAGATTATGAGGATACTAATTTAGTATACTGTACATCAACATGCAGGGTTATACGTCCAACTTATTTAAGGACTATATATAATCGAACCATTGAAAAAAGTGGCTTGAAGAAAATTAGTTTCTATGGTTTAAGGCATACTCATGCTACCCTTTTATTGAGAAGCGGAGTGCATGCAAAAGTAGTACAGGAACGATTAGGTCATAGATCAATACAAACAACCTTAGACATATATTCTCATGTTATTCCAGGCATACAAGAAATTGCTACAACAAGTATTCAAAAATCACTGTATCATAAAAAAGAATCGGTTCCGGAAAATGTCATTTCAATGAACAAAAAATAGCAAAAAAAATATTTCAGAATCCAAAAGTTAGAAAACTGTTAGAAAGACATAAAAGTGGCAAGGGATAAGAAACTCTCACACCCTTGCCACTATTGACTTTAAAGACGCGCCCAGAGGGATTCGAACCCCCGGCAAACCTGGTACCGGAAACCAGTGCTCTATCCAGCTGAGCTATGGGCGCATAAGGATTTAGTTAATCAAAAAACGAACACATAGGCTATTATAACGTCTGTAGACTTAATTAACAAGTATTTTTAGTTGAAAATGGTTTAATTCGTTCATCTGACGGGCATGATGGAAAATGTGCTTTTGACAATATAAACAAGATGAAATATTAGTCGAACGTTTTTGTTTGACCTTAATTGACCATTGTTATATGATAAAATTATCCAAAGATTGGATATATCCATAGGAAAAGATTAAAGGAGGAATTCCAATGAACTTAATACCTACAGTTATTGAACAAACAAATCGTGGTGAACGCGCATATGATATTTATTCCCGTTTATTAAAAGACAGAATCATTATGTTAGGAAGTGCAATTGATGATAATGTAGCAAACTCTATCGTTGCTCAATTATTATTCTTAGAAGCTGAAGATCCTGGAAAAGATATTTCCCTATACATTAACTCACCAGGTGGATCCATCACTGCTGGTATGGCAATCTATGATACCATGCAATTTATTAAATCTGATGTATCTACTATTTGTACTGGAATGGCTGCATCTATGGGTGCTTTCCTATTAGCAGCTGGTGCAAAAGGTAAGCGATATGCTTTACCTAATAGTGAAGTAATGATTCACCAACCACTAGGTGGTACACAAGGTCAAGCTACTGACATTGAAATTCATGCAAAACGCATCATTCAAATGAGAGAAAACTTAAACAAAATTCTATCTGAACGTACTGGTCAGCCAATTGAAGTAATTAACCGTGATACAGAGCGTGATAACTTCATGACAGCTGCAGGTGCTGTTGAATATGGTTTAATTGATAAAGTGTTAGAGCGTAAACCAGAATAGTATAGTAATAAGAGAGGGCAGTCCTAATGGATTCACCCTCTCTTTTTTGCTGTCTATAATGTTATCTATTTCACATACTTAACTACGTAAAGGAATTTATTTCTTGCTAACAAAAGATACCAAATGATCCAATGCTACTTCCTCATCTGATCCATCTGCTATTAATTTAATCGATTCACCAGTTGTAATCGCTAAACTCATTAGCCCCATGATACTCTTTGCATTTACTCGTTTGCCCTCTTTTTCCAAAAATAATTGCGCGGAATAGCGATTTGCTTCTTGCACAAATTGTGCAGCAGGTCTAGCCTGTAACCCCGATTCAAGCTCAACTGTAACAACTCTCTCCACCATATATCCTCATCCTCCCCCAAAGTAAGCGCAAACAACACGATGTATAATTAAAAAAATATTCATGATATTTTATTATATCATGAATATCCAAAATGACAATTAAGTTAAGACAAAATTTCGCCTTGTTTGATTTTTTCTGCAAATTCATCTATTTTCTTAAGTCGGTGATTAATACCTGACTTTGAAATTTTACCACTAGAAACTAATTCCCCTAATTCTTTTAACGATACGTCCTCATGTTGAACTCGTAACAACGCAACCTCGCGTAGCTTTTCAGGTAATGCTTCAAGTCCTACCGTTCTCTCGATCAATTTAATATTCTCAATTTGCCGGAAAGCAGCACCAATCGTTTTATTTAAATTAGCCGTTTCACAGTTCACTAGTCTATTTACGGAGTTACGCATATCTCTTACAATACGTACATCCTCAAACTTAAATAGGGCATTGTTTGCTCCAATAATACTTAAGAACTCGGTAATCTTTTCCGCTTCCTTCATATAAACAATAAATCCCTTTTTACGCTCCAACACCCTTGCACGTAAGCCAAAGGAATTTAGTAGTTCACATAACGCATCATTATGTTCTTCGCTCGTGTTGGAAATTTCTAGATGGTAAGAAGAGGTCTCTGGATTATTAATCGATCCCCCTGCTAGAAATGCCCCTCGTAAATAGGCTCTCTTGCAGCAATCTTTTTCTAAGTATTGGGGCGATATGTCTCGTACAAATGTATAAGAATCCTTCATAATGCCTAATTCTGTAAGCATTTCATGGACGTCTTCCTTAAGACGAACAATGTACACATTATTCTTCTTAAGCTTCATCTTCTTACGTACTAAAAGCTCCACCGGTATCGGTGAGAAGCTTGCTTTAATTAATGTATAGATACGTCTAGCAATTGCGGCATTTTCTGTTTGTACATCTAATGTGTACCTAAAATTGGACAAGGACACGGTACCGTTCATCCGAATAAGTGCCGCTAGCTCTGCATAAGAACAACAATCCTCAATCTCTGTAGCAGTTAGCTCTTTTTTTATTTCAGAAGCAAAGGACATTCTACTCCCTCCTTTACCTTATTTTTTTATTAATGAATACAATAGAGTAGCAATTTTTTTTGTATCGTGACGAATCGTACCTTTGGAATAATCAATGATATCGCCATCTATTATCTCTAATCCCATATCCAATAATCGTTCAATATCATATTCTACTGGCTCTGCTTTTTCTCCAGCATAGACATTACGAATCTTTGGATCAATCTGCTTTCTATTTACCACGACCGCATCAATGACATGCTTGCCAACATGATCGGTAATGGCTTGTACATGATCACTTGCTGAGAAACCTGTCGTCTCGCCATACTGAGTCATCACATTACAGACATAGACGATTTTAGCCTTTGCATGCTGTAATGCCTCACCAATATGCGGAATAATTAAATTGGGCATGATACTAGTATATAAACTTCCCGGTGAAATGACGATTAAATCAGCAGTTTCAATTGCTTTAATTGCATTTGGAAGTGGTGTTACATCTTCCGGATTTAGGAACACTCGCTTAATTTGTTTACCAGATGTAGGGATATTAGATTCCCCTTCCACAATGGTTCCATCTTTCATTTCCGCACAAAGTTTAATGTTTTCATTGGAAATCGGGTAGATTTTCCCCTTCACATTTAACACTCTAGAAATCTCTTTTATTCCAGTATAAAAATCCCCGGTGATGGATGTCATCGCAGCTAATAGGAGATTTCCCATAGAGTGGCCAGATAAATCATTTCCATTCACAAAGCGATGCTGGAAAAGTTGAATTAACATTGGCTCGACTTCTGACATTGCTGCGATAACATTGCGAATATCACCAGGTGCGGGAATGGCCATATCATTTCTAATTCTTCCGGTACTTCCACCATCATCGGCAACCGTAACTAATGCAGTTAATTTTATAGGGAGGCTTTTTAGTCCACGCAAAAGAACTGGCATCCCAGTTCCTCCGCCAATCACCACAATCCGTGGTAGCTTCTGTTCTGTCATTATTTAATGGCCCTTTCTCTTCTCAATGTCTCGATGTGTGACATGTGTAATATAGTTAGCTGCTAATTTCTTTGCGAAATACTCTGCTAGTGCTACAGATCGATGTTGGCCACCTGTACACCCAATACCTACAACAAGCTGAGATTTACCTTCCTTCTTATACTGTGGAAGCATGAATTGTAATAAATCCAACACTTTTTCCTGGAATTTCTGTGTTTCCGACCATTTGAACACATAGGAGGATACATCCTGATTTAATCCTGTTAAAGGCTGTAAGTGGGCGACATAATGTGGATTTGGAAGAAAACGCACATCAAACACTAGATCAGCGTCAATTGGAATTCCATATTTAAAGCCAAAGGATACCATATTGACAGAAAAAATTTCCTGCTTTTCTTCAGCATAGTAATTAAGGATTTTCTCCCGTAATTGTCGTGGCTTTAAATTAGATGTATCAATCACACGATGTGCACGGCCTCGCATCTCGTCAAGAATTTGACGTTCTTGCTCAATACCTTTTAATGGTAAATCACCAAATGCTAAAGGATGGGAGCGTCGAGTTTCTTTATATCGTGTAACGAGCTGCTGATCTTTTGCATCAAGGAATAAAATATGTTCATCTAGCCACTCTTCATCACTTAGCAGGTCGAGTGCTTCGAATAAGGAATCAAAAAATTCTCGGCCACGAAGGTCCATTACTAGGGCAACTTTATGAATATTGTTGGTTGAATCCCGCATTAATTCAAGAAATTTTGGTAGTAAGGCCGGTGGGAGATTGTCTACACAGTAATAGCCTAAATCTTCAAAGCTCTGAATAGCGACGGTTTTACCGGCACCAGACATTCCAGTTATAATGACCATCTTTGTCTCCTGTTCAACATTTGTCACTTGTATCACCTCATACCGTTCGCTTAGATTTTTATATATCTACATCTCGAATGTAGTTAAATTGTATACTACTATATCTATTATACATGTAATCAATTTAATGCCACAAGAATATGATTATTTTTCCTTTTTTTATGCCATCCGCGCATTATCCGACGAAATAAAAAAAATGCGCAGATGATAACCATCTGCGCCAAAACTAATCTATCTATTAAAAAGGGGGTCAATTAGTTATTCTTATTGTACCCCATAAATGTTTCGTCCGTGTTACAGACACGTTAAGATGCTTTTACTTTCAAAATACATCTTATTTTTTCGCTTTAATTTTCTCTTCTAATTCTTCAATATATGCTTGTGCTGCTTGTGCGGCAATTGAACCATCACCAGTTGCGGTTACAATTTGTCTAAGTTTTTTGTCGCGAATATCACCAGCAGCATAGATTCCAGGTATTGACGTTTCCATATTATCATTTGTTACGATATACCCTTCCTCATTCGTAATACCAAGCGTTTTAAATGGTTCACTTAACGGTACCATACCGATATATACGAAAACACCATCCGCAGGCTTTTCGTATTCTTCGCCCGTATGAACATCCTTCAATGTAACACTGCTCACTTTTCCATCAGGACCATTGATTTTTTCTACTGTTGTATTCCAAATGAAGTCTACTTTTTCATTGTCAAATGCACGTTGTTGAAGAATCTTTTGGGCACGTAATTCCTCACGACGGTGAATGATGGTTACTTTGCTTGCAAATTTAGTTAGGTAAACCCCTTCTTCAACAGCAGAATCCCCACCACCAACAACAATCAATTCTCTTTCTTTAAAGAACGCACCATCACAAACGGCACAGTAAGATACACCACGACCACCTAATTCTTCCTCACCTGGGATACCAAGTTTTTTATATTGGGCACCCGTTGCAATAATTAGGGCTTTCGTCTTGAATTGCTTAGAACCAGCATGGATAATTTTGAAATCACCTTGGTCCTCGACACTTTTTATATCACCGTATGCATATTCTGCACCGAATTTTTTCGCATGTTCAAACATTTTATTGGATAGATCTGGTCCTAAAATATGATCATATCCAGGATAGTTCTCTACGTCTTCTGTGTTAGCCATTTGTCCCCCTGGAATACCACGTTCTATCATTAATGTATCCAAGTTAGCACGAGATGCATAAAGGGCTGCCGTCATACCAGCAGGTCCTGCACCAGCAATAATTAAATCATATATTTTTTCTTCGGACATTGATAACGCCCCTTTCTGTTTCTATTCTTGGTCTATATAAAGGGTATAAGATTTACCTTTCCTCGTCTAATTAAATGCTCAAGATTCCCATGGCACTTCCTGTGGTGATAATCGTTGATGCCTTCTACAACCTTCCTCCCATAGACTGAGCGCTTTAGAAGGTTCGCCTAATTGATAGATGGTCATACTATACCAACGATAATAGGAAATGTGACTTTTCACCACTGCTTTATCAAGCATACGAAAACGTGTGAATGCTTCATCATATAATCCTGTTCGAGCTAAGGTCACTGCAATACGTAATTTTTGTTGTTCATGCATTGGATATATATTTAGTAATGCGCGTATATGCTTTTCATATTCCTCCATATAGCCTGTCTCATAGTAAAATACAGCTAAGTTCGTATGGCTATATAAGCTATTTGAGTCTTCCTTAAATAATTCTAGTTCTTTTTCAATTGCTTCTTCTCTTCTACCGGAAAAGAATAGTGCAAACGTATATTCATGGTGTGCTATCTTATGATCTGGAAATAGTAATATCATTTCCTCTAACAAAGCTAAAGCTTTATCCCACTCATTATTTTCTAAATGATGAAAAACGGTTTCTTGATATACGAGGAGTTCATCCTCTTCATCAAGCTCCCACTCATCTTCATCAAGATCATCATCAATTTCAATTAATTGCAATAATGCTTTCGCATCCTCGCTAAAATCACCATCTGGTTCTTTATCAAGATAAGATACTGCAAATTTTTTCGCATCATTTAAAAGTCCCAAATGGGCATAATTATTGGCAAGTAGATAATAACAATCTACATATTGATCTCCTGTAGACTGTAATACATTCGTTAGAATTTGATTTGCTTTATGAAAAGAGCCGGTTTCCGTATAGATGATTGACATTTGACATTGGTATAAAGGGTTATCTGGTGCAGCATCTACCGCCTTGGTGAGCCACTTTAATGCAATGTCAAACTTCCGCTTGCGAAATGATTCTACACCTTTCGCAAAGTAAAAATCACCTGTAGGGATAAAAGGGATAACATTGTTTGTCTGAGCTAATTTTTTCTTTTTTTCTACTGGTTGCATGCATATCCCCCTATTTTTTCACATATCGTTGAAAGTATACCATAATTATTTGTGGAATAACATAGTTAGTTTCTGCCTATAGAATGGAAGATTATCTATACTATAAGACCTTATCCAATCCTATATTTAAAACCTTATCCAGAGGTGCTATTCTGCAGGCTCTACCGCTTCTTTCAATAGACGCTCTAACTCATGTACAAAGTTGATATTCCGTTCCGCCTTAAAGCTTAGCTGCTTCCTCATATAGAGCATCACGCTTTCTTTATGCTCTCTTACCCAATCTATATCAAAGAACAATGCACCTGTTCTTCTAATAAAGAAATCAGTAGGTTTATAGACTAATTCATATTCTAATCCGTAACAAAGCTCGGCAAAAACGACCGCATCGATTCCCTCTTCGTCTGCCTCTAGTTTCCTTGTTTCATATAAGTTAAAGACCTTATCCACATTTGCCCCATATCTCTTCACTAATTTTCTTGCGATTTCTTCCGCAATACCTAGCTCTACACCTTGCTTTACTTTACCCTTCATAAATTGTTGGAAGCCTTTGGACCCATTTACCTCTCCACCAGAAATAGGTAATGTCTTTGTTTCAGACTGCGAATAGATGATTCCAAGCTCATCTTTTAATTGGCTTACGACTGTATCTACTGCTTGCTCAGCCATTTTCCGATAACCGGTCAATTTTCCGCCAGCCATCGAAATTAACCCTGATTTAGAAATAAAGATTTCATCCCTACGTGAAATTTTCCCAGGCTTTTTTCCATCTTCCGCAATTAAAGGCCGTATTCCTGCCCAACTTGATTCTACATCCTCCTCCTTAACACGCAGGGAAGGAAACATATAATTTATCGCCTCCAATATATAGCCACGGTCCTCTTTCGTCATAGTTGGATGGGCTATTTCCCCTTTATATGTTGTATCGGTTGTTCCAACATATGTTTTACCATCACGAGGTATAGCAAATACCATCCTTCCGTCCGGTGTATCAAAATATACCGCCTGTTGTAATGGAAACCTCTCTTGAGAAAACACAAGATGGACCCCTTTTGTTAAATGAAGATGTTTGCCATGTTTGGAACCATCTAGCTCACGCAATATGTCTACCCATGGACCGCATGCATTTATAATCTTCTTTGCATAAATATTATGAATGTCAACAGTTGTTTGGTCCTCTGCCTTTACACCGATAACCTTGCCATGATCATCATAAATAAAAGAAGTAACTTTTACGTAATTGATAGCATGGGCACCTTTTTCTACAGCCTTCTTGATAACTTCTATTGTTAATCGCGCATCATCTGTCTTATATTCCACATAGTAGCCCGCTCCTTTTAACCCATCCTTTTTAAGCAATGGTTCCAGCTGTAGGGTCTTTTCCGGTGATAGCATCTTTCTTCGTTCGCCCCGTTTTACGCCTGCTAAATAATCATAAACTCTAAGACCGATATTCGTTGTAAAAGGCCCAAACGTTCCTCCCTCATGAAATGGTAGAAGCATCCATTCAGGAGTTGTAACATGTGGACCATTTTCATAAACGATGGCACGTTCTTTCCCGACCTCTGCAACCATCCTTATTTCAAATTGCTTTAAATACCGTAATCCTCCATGTACTAACTTTGTCGAGCGGCTGGAAGTACCCGCAGCAAAGTCCTGCATTTCTAATACCGCCGTCTGTAGTCCTCGTGTAACTGCGTCTAAAGCAATACCGGAACCTGTTATCCCGCCACCAATAACCAGTAAATCTAGTTCTTTCCTTTTCATCTCTTCCATAATTTCGTTTCGATGCAGGCTTGAAAAATTCCCCATTACCGGTTCCCCCTTATAAATTGAATTACTAGTTCATACTATTAGTTCGTCTGTTACATTTAGAATGACGAATAGAAAAAACAAAGAAAAAGTGAAAAACCCCAAACATCTTTAAAGTTTGTCTTTAGATGTTTGAGGTTTTCTTATTGACTGTTATCAGAAAGAGGTGCTTGCTGGCGCTTCTCCATCTCTTCTTTTGTATAAATAAGCTTCATCGGATTACCACCAACAAAAGCACCTGCAGGCACATCCTTATGTACTAATGTACCCGCAGAAACAATTGCGCCATCGCCAATTGTAACACCAGGAAGAATGGTACTATTGGCTCCTATCATTACTTCATCGCCAATCCGCACTTCACCAAGACGATATTCTTTAATTAAATACTCATGAGCTAAGATTGTTGTATTATAACCAATAATGGAATTATTCCCAACCGAAATCTTCTCTGGGAACATGATATCCGGCATCACCATGAGCGCAAAAGCGGTATTCTTCCCAACTTTCATGCGTAAAAAGACACGGTACAACCAATTTTTCATGCGTAAAAAAGGTGTATATCTAGCAACTTGAATGACGATAAAATTTTTAACAACCTTCCAAAAGGATACGGTTTTATATATTTGCCAAAGGGAATTATTCTCTTTAACAGAATGGCGCTCTGTATTTCTCATTTCTTACACCCCAATGATTTCTAATAAATCCTTCATATCCTGTAACATATAGGTTGGCTTACATTGATTTAATACTTCTTCTCCCTTTAATGACCAAGCTACCCCAGCAGTAAATACTCCTGCATGTTGACCTGACTCGATATCATGGGTATTGTCTCCTACCATTAATGTCGTATTTGCTGCTGCATGAAGATTCTCCATCGCTCGTAGGACTGGCTCTGGGTGTGGCTTAGCATGGGTGATATCATCTAATGCAATAATCGTATTAAAATAGTCATAGATTCCTGTCAATTTCATTCCTCTTATTGCCGTTTCCCGCATCTTTGTTGTCACAATTCCGAGCTGTACGCCATGTTTTTTTAACGCTTCTAAGGTTTCCTTAACATGGGGAAAAGCTTTTACATAGCTATCGTGATGTGCCAGATTATGTTCACGGTATGTAGTAATCATCGCCTCTGCTTTATCTAAATCAATCTTTTCAAATGTTTCTTTAAGTGGTGGTCCGTTAAAGCTAACAATCTCTTCATGGGTAAATTCCAATCCAAATTGTTTGAATGTGTGGTAAAAAGACTCATTAATTAGATCATTTGTATCAATTAATGTTCCGTCTAAATCAAATAGTATGGTATGAATGTTCATCGGTGATTTCCTTTCTCTTACGCTGGTCCGATCGGTTCCAAAAGTATGCAATCGTCATGGTTAACACGATTGCCGTCACGAGCCTCATGACTAACAACGGCCATACAGGAATCCCTAAAGGAATGAAGATTAACGTGTCCTCCACTACTGCATGGCAAGATACTAGAAAAATTAACGCTAATGTCATATCTTTTTTGGACACGCCATCTTCCTTTACTGCTTGGATCATTAATCCTGCACCATAGGCAAGCCCAATCGTCAATCCAGCTACTAAGGTCATGGATGTATTTTTTTCCATTCCTAAAAGTTTCGTAATTGGGGCAAAGCCATTGGAAAGCTTTGTTAACCAACCTTTTTCTCGCAAATATTGCATTATAATCATCAGTGGTATAACGATTATAGCTAGCTGCACGACAGCAATAAACGCTGTCGTTACACCATGTAAGCCTATCTCTGTCCAACCAGTTAAGTTGGTCGTTTCCTTCGAAATGAATCCGTACTGGGCTATTTCTCCGCCACCATTCCAAACCAAATTAATGACTATTGCTGCAACTAACGCAAGCCCAATACGAACACCAACTATAATCCACCATTTAATTCCTACTTTGGAAGCAACCGCAGACTCAATGATAAGGTTATGAGAGAACGATAGCATAATCGCCATAATAAATACTTCTTTCACTGTAAAGTCAAAAGAAATGATGGCTGCGATACCAGCATACAAGTTCAAGACATTCCCTAGTACGATCGGTACAGCTGCTTCCCCTGACAGTCCAATCAAGCCCATTAAAGGACTAATTTTCTCAATAACCCAAGGTAGTACAGGAGTAAATTGCAGGATAGTAATAATTAAGGTTATTGGAAATATAACCTTCCCTAAAGTCCAGGTTGTCTGAAGGCCTTGTTTAAGACCTCGTAAAAATATACCAGACATCTACTGCTTCCCTCTCTCCAAAGCTATTATTTTTTCTTCTTAGGATTCTTTTTCTTGCCTAGATTTTTCTTTGTTTCCACATCTTGATATCGCTCTTTAACCGTTTTATAGCGATAAATAATAAATACAATCGCACCAACAATTAATAACACAGAAAGGAACTGTGCTGTTCGTAGGTTACCTACAATATACAAGCTATCTGTACGCATTCCTTCGATGAAGAAGCGACCAACAGAATATGCTGCTAAATAGGTTAAGAATACGGTACCGCGGATAGGGTTTCGTCGACGTAACCACAGCAATAAAACAAGAACTACAATATTCCATAACGATTCGTATAGGAATGTCGGATAATAATAGGTCCCTCCGATACACATTTGATCCATAATAAAATCAGGTAGTAGCGAATAATGTGTATCGATTACATTTTGGCTCATGATTGGGCCGCCATGTGCCTCTTGGTTCATGAAATTTCCCCAACGTCCAATTGCTTGCCCTAAGATTAAGCTAGGTGCTGCAACATCTGCTAATTGCCAGAATGGAATTTTTTTCACACGAGCAAAAACGATTGCTGTTAATACGGCACCAATTAATGCTCCATGAATGGCAATTCCACCATCCCGAATTGCAAATATCTTCCACCATGGTTCCCCTACATAACGCTCCCACTCGAAGATTACATAATACATCCTTGCAAATAGAATGGAAATCGGTATTGCAAAAACTACTAAATCAACAAATAAGTCTTTCTTCAGTCCAATCCGATCCGCTTCCCTCATAGCAATATAGAGACCTAGAAAAGCCCCCGTTGCAATAATGACCCCATACCAATAAATTGGTAAAGAACCTAATTGAATGAAAACGCGATCGAGAAATGGTGCATCACAACTCATACGCTCACTCCTGTTCCTTCTCTTGTACAATCATTTTTGATAATCGTTCCGAAAACTCTTCAGCCGCATTCACACCCATACGCTTTAAGCGGAAGTTCATTGCTGCTACTTCAATAATAACCGCCAAGTTTCGTCCTGGACGAACGGGAATGGTTGCTTTCGGTAATTCCACATCCATTATTTTCATCTTTTCTTCGTCTAATCCTAATCTGTCATACTGCTTCTTCGGATCCCAAATTTCCAAGTTAATTATCAATGATATTTTCTTATTACTACGTACGGCACCTGCTCCAAATAACGTCATCACATTAATAATCCCAAGACCACGGATTTCTAATAAATGCTCAATTAACGGTGGTGAGTTACCAATGAGCGTATCATAATCCTCCTGGCGAATCTCGACACTATCATCCGCAACGAGACGATGTCCCCTTTTCACAAGCTCTAATGCGGTTTCACTTTTACCAACACCACTCTGGCCAGTAATGAGAACACCTACACCATAAATATCCACTAACACGCCATGAATTGCCGTAAACGGTGCAAATTTTGCCTCTAAGAAGTTTGTTAATCTACTGATAACCCTAGTTGTCTTCCTCGGAGAATGTAATATAGGAACACCGGAGTTATTTGCTGCATCAATCATTACCTGAGGAATAGTCATCCCTCTTGTAACCACAATACCAGGAGTAATATCCGTACAAATCTTCTGCATACGGTCCCGCTGTTCTTCTTGACTCAAATCAAGAAAATAAGTCATTTCTGTTTTTCCAATTAATTGAAGTCTTTCTTTCGGATAATACTTAAAATATCCCGTCATCTCAATGCCCGGACGAGAAATATCACTCGTTGTAATTTCCCTATGTATGCCCTCTTCTCCAGCGACTAACTCTAAATTGAAGTTTTCGAGCAAATCCTTCGTACGTACAATTGTTGTCATTTACTTTTCCTCCATCAGAAGTCCTAACTGCTTCTAATTGTAGCATATTTTCATATGTGGAAGGAAAAAAGATGTATCACCCAATAATTGAAACCCAAAGAAAAAACATCGGTATCACTCCGATGCTTTACATAATTTATTATGAAGTTAAAGTATCTTTTACTACTCTGTTAAGAAATAAATTGATAATGGAAAGAATAACAGCAGCTAAAAGCGCTGTACCAAATCCATCGATTACAAAAGAATCCCCCATCACACCTTGTGTAATCATCAATGTCAACGCATTAATAACAAACAAGAATAGCCCTAATGTTAAAATTGTAAAAGGTAACGTAAGTATGATTAAGATAGGCTTAACCACTACATTAAGCACTGCTAAAATTAACGCTGCTAACAAAGCAGTACCAAATCCCTCCAAATGGAAGGAATTAAACAACTGCGCAACCACAATTAAAGCAACAGCATTCAAAACTAAGGATAAAATTCCTCTCAAAAACAAAACATCCACCACCCTTCATATCCTCACCATTATTCTATTCTATATAAAAATCGCTTCTCTTTCTAGTAGTTGTCCTCTTTTATAGTTTATTAATGGAAGTGGGAAATATGAATGGAATTGTGGGGAGGGGGTGGTGGGGCTTATGGGATTTGGGGTTGGGGGGTGGGTGGATATTGCTGTGGGTTGGGGTCATTTAATTTTGGATTGGGCGCATTATTCTGTGGTTTGGGATCATGTGCTTTCGGGGTGGGCGCATCTTTCTGTGATTTGGGCTCATGTGCTTTCGGGGTGGGCGCATTTTTCTCGGACTTGGGCTCATGTTCTTTCGGGGTGGGCGCATTTTTCTCGGACTTGGGCTCATGTTCTTTCGGGGTGGGCGCATCTTTCTCCGACTTGGGCTCATGTACTTTCGGGGTGGGTGCATCTTTCTATGATTTGGGCGCATGTGCTTTCGGGGTGGGCGCATCTTCCCCTGGGTTGGGCTCATGTACTTTCAAGTTGGGCGCATTTTTCTCGGACTTGGGCTCATGTGCTTTCGGGGTGGGCGCATCTTTCTCGGACCTGGGTTCATTTGCTTTTGGATTGGGCGCATCTTCCCGTGGGTTGGGATCATGTACTTCAAGTTTGGGCGCATTTTTCTCGGACTTGGGCTCATGTTCTTTCGGGGTGGGTGCATCTTTCTATGATTTGGGCGCATGTGCTTTCGGGGTGGGCGCATCTTCCCCTGGGTTGGGATCATGTACTTTAAGTTTGGGCGCATCTTTCTCCGACTTGGGCTCATGTGCTTTCAAGTTGGGCGCATCTTCCACGGACTTGGGCTCATTTACTTTCGCGTTGGGCGCATCTCCCCAACATTTGGGCGCATATACTTTCAAGTCGGGCGCATCTCCCCAACATTCGAGCTCATGTACTTCGAATTAGACAAAAATCCCCTGCACCAATTGCAGGGGATTCTTTTAATATTTCCAAATATAAAAGGATTCAAAGCCTAGACGCTCTTTGGCTTGTTCTTTTAGATCGTCTGTCATGTCGTCTGATTGATTCCAGCTGCGAATAACGCCGCTAGCTTGGGATTGGTGGCAGAGAATTGCTTCCATTTTTTTATCAAAATTATTGCGTACATCATTGATAACATCTGGCTTTCCTAAGTCTTCTACATGTGTTCTTGTGATGGCCTGCGCCCAAACTGTTGGACGCTTTTCTGGATCCATTAACCGAACTGCTTCCACGGCAGCAGCACCTAGTGCATTGTGATCTGGGTGTACTGCATGATCTGGGTAATGGGTAATGACAAGTGTAGGTTCAATTTCTTCTAAAATCCCTTTTAGGTGCTGAGCTACTTCATTACGATCCTCGTACTCTAGGGTTTTATCTCGATAGCCAAGAAGACGTAATTCCATATCTAAAACTTTACAAGCTTCGGTAATTTCTTTTTTTCTAATCTCGGGAAGGGTTTCACGGTTAGCGAAAGTTGGATTTCCCATATTTCGTCCCATTTCACCTAAGGTACCACAAAGATAGGTTACTGGTACCCCTTGTTCACGAAAATTCATTATCGTCCCAGCTGCTCCGAATGATTCGTCATCTGGATGTGGATAGATAACAACAACATGTTTATGCTTTTCCATTTTGTTAAACCTTCTTTCTCCTACCATTTAGTAATGAAACGGTGTTTCACTAATTTGTAATGCAACCATTAGACGGCCTTCACGATCGTGGCCTGCCATTAACAGTTTTTCATCCTCGTGCATAGTCCACTCTGTTAGTCCCTCTGCATAAATCCAACCGATATCCATCTTCAAACCAGCACGATAGGATTTACCATCACCAACAATTTTGGCTTGATTAAAACGTACCTTTGTATTGCGAATATAAACACCAACATTATATGCTTTCTCATTAACATGACTAGCGTATGCGCCATTTGTTGTTTCTAAATGAATATAAACATCTTTTCCAACAAAGCTCTCAAGCTTTTCTTGGACTTTATCAAGCTCAATCGGTTTCATCAGTCTTCCTCCTTACATTTCTACTTTTTACATTACCGAAACGAACAAGTCTCGTCAAAACATAATGATTTAGGGACTAGGCAAAACTTTCCTATTTAAGGAAAGTTTTGTAATTTATTGCCTTAAATCTATGGCGAAACTTGTCAAATATCGTCGAACTCTCCCAATAATACAAGAATTAGTTAGTGATACAATAATTATGTAACATAATTCTATTAAATGAGGAGTGGTTTATTTTGAAAAAGAAAAAGAAAGTAGCGATTTTATCTAGTACCCTATTAGCAACAGTTTTAGTTACCTCACCTGTGTCCGCATCATCAACAACCTTAGAAGACAGTATTAAAGATTTTGATTATGAAACTGTAATAAACACCTATTATTCTAGCATTCCAGAGGAAGTTAAAAACATAAAAGGTGATACTAAAAAGGAGTTTAATAAAGAATTCTTAACAGATGAAGAAATCAATCAGATTACACCTGATATTATAAAATCTGTTTACAATAAAATTGAAGAAAACCCTAGATTTAACAGTTTTAATGATTTGGGGACTAACAAACTCGTTGCAGATTTATTTAGAGACGAAATTAAAAATTCCGAATCTGGAATTGGATTAAATTGGAGCCTTCCAGGTTACGACAATCTAACAGATGAAGAAAAAAAGCTTGCTAAAAGCCATCCTCTTGAATTCGCAAAATATGCCGACGCTGCATTATATGCAACATCTGTAGCTGAGGATTATTATGCGCCTAGCGAGTTGTATCAAGGAAATGGAGATGCATTTAGACTAGTTTTTGGGACGCTATTATGATAAAAAGGTTTAATGGTACACTTTCAGATAGAGTTGAGCGAGTTCATATATGGACAGACGCTCATGAGTCTGAATCATCAGGAGTAGATAAAGAGATGGATTTAATTAACAATGAAATTGGACGGTACTATGGTTATCTAAATTATACAAAGAGTAATCAATATATTATTGACGGTCTACGAGAAAATGTAAGAAATCGTGGACTAGTAAGAATTGTTAACGGTGAATTAGTGGCGACAAATGCCTGGAATGGTTGGGTTTGGGAATAAAGTAATCAACACTATAAGAAATAACTCTTTACAGCAATATAGGGACTTAGAAAGATACTAATTTTACAACTATATTATATATAGTATAGGGGAGAACACCATATTACTAAAGTCTAGTATATACTAGCCATAGTATTATGGTGTTCTCCTTTTTATCGACAATTGAAATCTTTACTACAATAAAGAAATTCTATTTTATCTTTCAATAATTATTAAATCATCAGACGGAGATAAATAATCCTTTTCCCCTATTGTTAAATTAACACCTTGATGTTCCACTTCAACATATTGGACCACCTTTTCTTCGTTCATAAAAACTAACAAATATATATCGTCTCTCATTCTGATATTACTTGAGTCATTAAATTTAACGCCCAAATATTTTTCTATTTCTTCTTCGGAACTATAGGGTGTAAAGAGGAATGCTTTTTCCCACTCAAAGTCAGTTAAAGATTTGAGGCTTATTTCATTATTACTTACATCCACTATGGTTGAATGGATAGATTCCCCTAATTCTGTATTTTCTTGTACATTACTACATCCAACTATTAACAGCGATAGAATTATAATACCAACAAATATTTTTTTGATAATTATTCTCTCCATTCAATAATTACAAATACCCTCATTATTTTTTATTTTTCTATATTTTCTTTTACATTCTAGCACATAGCTGAATTAATCTCCATCCGACTATTGTCATAACTTAAAGCTTACGAACAAATAATCCATGATGGTTTTAGTTCAAAAGTAATTCTAGTTCAGCGACCATAAAAAGGACGTCCCACCTTCATGAGACATCCTTCGCTTTTCGTTATTTTGCACTCATCTCTTCTTTAGCTTGTAATCCTTGTTCTTGCCTTTTCTTATCGCGCTCTAATACTGGCTTTAAATAGTTTCCAGTATAGGATGCTTTATGTTCGGCAATTTTTTCAGGAGTACCTGTTGCAATGATCTGACCGCCACCTGCACCGCCCTCAGGTCCGAGGTCAATTAAATAGTCGGCAGTTTTAATTACATCTAAGTTATGTTCAATGATCAGAACCGTATCACCATTATCAACTAAGCGCTGAAGTACTTTTAACAGTCTACTAATATCATCGACATGTAATCCGGTTGTTGGTTCGTCAAGAATGTACATCGTCTTACCATTGGAACGACGATGCAGCTCACTAGCCAGCTTCACCCGCTGTGCTTCCCCACCAGATAAGGTTGTAGCAGGCTGCCCAAGCCTTACATATCCTAGCCCAACATCGACAATGGTCTGAAGTTTACGCTTAATCTTTGGTATATTATTGAAAAATTCTAATGCTTCTTCAATCGTCATGTCTAATACTTCTGCGATGCTTTTTCCTTTATACTTTACCTCTAATGTTTCCCTGTTATAGCGACTGCCATGGCACACTTCACAAGGGACATATACATCTGGTAAAAAGTGCATTTCGATTTTGATGATTCCATCACCTTTACAAGCTTCGCAACGGCCACCCTTTACATTGAAGCTAAAACGCCCTTTTTTATAGCCACGGACTTTCGCCTCATTAGTAGAAGCATATACGTCACGGATATCATCAAATACTCCTGTGTAGGTTGCTGGATTAGATCTAGGTGTTCGGCCAATAGGTGATTGGTCGATATTGATTACTTTCTCTAAATGCTCTAATCCCTTCATTTCCTTATGCGCACCTGGTATTTGTTTACTGCGATTCAGTTCTCTCGATAATGATTTATAGACTATCTCATTAACAAGTGAGCTTTTTCCTGAACCGGAAACACCAGTGACGACATTGAATAGACCTATTGGAATTTTTACCGATACATTTTTCAGGTTATTTTCCTTCGCTCCTACTACTTCTATAAAACGTTTATCTGGCTTTCTTCTCGTAAGTGGTACAGGAATATACTTATTACCAGATAAATACTGTCCTGTTAACGATTTTTCGTTATTCATGACTTCTTCCGGTGTACCGCTAGCCACGATTTGTCCACCATGCTCACCAGCACCTGGACCAATATCGATTAACCAATCAGCTGCTAGCATCGTATCCTCGTCATGCTCTACAACTATCAACGAGTTATCTAAATCACGCATCCCTTTTAATGCCTCAATCAATTTATCATTATCTCGCTGGTGAAGCCCGATGGATGGTTCATCTAGAACATAAAGAACCCCCGTTAGAGCCGAGCCGATTTGGGTAGCAAGCCGAATACGTTGTGCCTCTCCACCAGATAACGTTCCAGCAGTACGGGATAATGTGAGATAATCTAGTCCGACATTATTCAAAAAGTCTAAACGATTATTAATTTCCTTAATTAGTAGCTTAGCAATCTGTTTTTCTTTCTCACTAAGCTCTAATTCTTGGAAGAAATTCATGGCATCTGTAATGGAAAAGTCTGTAACATTGCTAATATGCAATCCATTCACTTTAACCGCTAATGCCTCTTCTTTTAAACGATGCCCCTTACAAGTTGGACAATGCTTCTGAGCCATATACTTCTCTAGACTTTCACGAACATAATCAGAAGAAGATTCTTTATAGCGTCGTGCAATATTATGGATGACACCCTCAAATTCGATCAGCCCATTACGTGTATGACCAAAATCGCTCTTAAAGTAGAAATGAATCTTCTCTTTCCCACTTCCGTAAAGAATCTTATCCATCTGTTCTTTTGGAATATCTTTTACTGGTATATCCATATCAATATCAAAATGGTCACAAACACTTTTCAGAAGCTGTGGATAGTATTGGGAACTAACCGGCTCCCATGCAGCAATCGCATGTTCATTTAATGTTTTATTCCAATCCGGAATAACGAGATCCACATCGACCACAAGATTCGTACCAAGTCCATCACATGTCGGACAAGCTCCAAAAGGACTGTTGAAAGAGAATAACCTTGGTTCTAGCTCACCAATAGAAAAACCACAGATTGGACAAGCATGATTCTCACTAAAGATTAGCTCTTCTTCTCCCATGACATCAACTACTACTTTACCTTCTCCTAGATTCAATGCCGTCTCAAGCGAATCACTTAATCTTGTTTCGATACCTGGTTTCACGATGACACGATCGACTACGACTTCAATCGTATGCTTTTTATTTTTTTCTAGCTTAATATCCTCTGTAACCTCACGCATCTCTTTATCCACACGAATCCGAACAAAACCTTCTTTTTTCAGCTTTTCTAACACCTTAATATGTTCACCTTTTCTACCAGATACAACAGGCGCTAGGAGCTGCATTTTCGTTCTTTCTGGGTATTCCATAATACGGTCTACCATTTGTTGAACCGTTTGGGAAGAAATTTCGATACCATGATTTGGACAAACTGGACGTCCGATTCTTGCAAATAGCAATCGTAAATAATCATATACCTCTGTTACCGTCCCAACCGTTGATCGTGGATTTCTACTAGTCGTTTTTTGATCAATCGCAATGGCTGGAGATAATCCATCAATCGTGTCCACATCTGCCTTTTCCATTTGTCCTAAAAATTGACGAGCATACGCGGACAAAGACTCCACATAGCGTCTTTGCCCCTCCGCATAAATCGTATCAAAGGCTAGCGATGATTTACCGGAACCAGATAGACCCGTTACGACTACTAGCTTATTTTTAGGTATGGATATATCAACATTTTTCAAGTTGTGTGCCCTTGCACCTTTAATATCAATCGTTTTACTTGGCATTCATCGGTCATCCTTCCGCTTTAAGTTCAAATAGTATATCTCTTAATTCAGCAGCCTTTTCAAAATCAAGCGCTTTGGCAGCCTCGCGCATCTCTTTTTCCATACTTTCGATAACCTTTTCTCTTTCCTTCTTCGTTAATTTGGCTAGGCTCTTTGTCTTCGTTTCATAGCCTGCCTCCTCCTCCGAAGCTACTGTCGCCCTTATGACATCACGAACATCCTTTTTAATAGTTGTCGGTGTAATATGATGCTTCTTGTTGTATTCCATTTGGATTTTACGGCGTCGCTCTGTCTCATCGATTGCTTTTTGCATGGAATCCGTAATCTTATCCGCATACATGATTACTTGGCCATTTGCATTACGTGCAGCACGACCCATCGTTTGGATTAGGGAGCGCTCTGAGCGTAGGAAGCCTTCTTTATCCGCATCCAAAATAGCCACCAAGGAAACTTCTGGAATATCTAACCCTTCACGAAGTAAGTTAATTCCTACAAGCACATCATATTTACCTACGCGAAGATCACGAATTACTTCAATTCGTTCAAGGGTTTTTATTTCACTATGCAAATAAGCCACTTTAATACCAATTTCTTTCAGATAATCGGTTAGGTCCTCTGACATTTTCTTCGTTAAGGTCGTCACTAATACGCGTTCATTCTTTTCTGTACGAGTATTTATTTCTGCAATTAAGTCATCAATTTGTCCATCGATTGGCCGAACCTCGACTTTCGGATCTAATAAACCTGTAGGACGAATAATCTGCTCGGTCATCTTAGGAGTATGCTCTAATTCATAAGGACCCGGTGTCGCTGATACAAAGATAATTTGATTTACTTTTTTATCAAACTCCTCGAACTTCAATGGACGATTATCTAAAGCAGACGGCAAGCGAAATCCATGATCCACAAGGACTTGCTTTCTTGCTTGGTCACCGTTATACATACCACGAATTTGTGGTAAGGTGACATGGGATTCATCCACGACGACTAAGAAGTCTTTCGGAAAATAATCTAATAGCGTATATGGTGTGGCACCTGCTTCTCGTAAGGTTAGATGTCTTGAATAGTTCTCTATCCCAGAGCAAAAGCCCATCTCACGCATCATTTCTAAATCATAATTGGTTCGTTGTTCTAGTCGTTGTGCTTCTAAAAGCTTATTCTGTCCACGTAACTCTTCCAAACGCTCTTCCAATTCTTTCTCAATATTAGCAATCGCAAGCTTTAATTTTTCCTCACGAGTGACGAAGTGGGATGCTGGAAAAATGGCTACATGTTCACGGTCACCAATTATTTCACCGGTTAAAGCATCCACTTCACGAATTCGATCGATTTCATCACCGAAAAATTCAATTCGAATACAATGTTCTTCCCGTGAAGCGGGAATAATTTCAACAGAATCTCCACGTACACGGAACGTTCCACGCTGAAAATCAATATCATTGCGTGCATATTGTATATCGACTAAGTCTCTAAGTAATTGGTCACGGTCTTTTTCCATTCCCATACGAAGTGATAACACTTGTGCACTATATTCTTCTGGATTACCTAATCCATATATACAAGATACACTCGCCACTATTAACACATCATTTCGTTCAAAAAGGGCTGACGTTGCCGAGTGACGTAGTTTGTCAATTTCATCATTTATACTGGCATCTTTTTCAATAAATGTATCGGTGGAAGGGACATATGCCTCTGGTTGATAATAATCATAATAGCTTACAAAATACTCCACTGCATTATTCGGAAAAAACTCCTTAAACTCACTATATAATTGACCAGCCAATGTTTTATTATGCGCAATGACTAATGTTGGACGGTTAATTTCTTTTACCACATTGGATACGGTAAACGTCTTACCCGTACCTGTCGCTCCAAGCAATGTTTGATGGCGCTGCCCTGCAAGCACCTTCTCTACTAATTCTTTTATAGCATTTGGTTGGTCTCCCTTTGGCTCATATTTTGAAACCAGTTCAAACTTATTATGTTCCATTGTCTCCCTCCGTCCTTAACCTTATTTCAGTGTACCATATTCTACCACTATATGTTATCATAAAATGCGAACTAACATTCGTTTTTGCTCTATATACATACTACCTATTTTTCCCTAAGTATTCAAGAATTTAGACAGGGTGACATCGTATAATTGAAATATTCTATAAAAAAGCCGAACTACGCTAAGAAGTCATGAATTGAAATCTAAGTAGTTCGGGTTCTTTAAACATATGTAATTATTCGCTTCTGAATAGTGTTGTCACGGTGTATTGCATTAACTAATTCTTTAACTACATACTACGCACTCATTTTTCGATTATTGATAAATAGGAAAATAAAGTAGCTTACTACTAAAATAATTATATATAAAAGTTCCGGAAAAACAAAAGAAGCATCCGATAAGCGTTCATCGTGCAAATTGAATAAGTCCAAAAGAAAATTCGTTAGTAAAAATAACAGTATAGTAGTCCAGCTTTGCACAATAGACTTTTGTTTTATAGCCTTCTTTCTTTCATCATCATGAGGTCCTACAAAACTGTCTTTATTTCCTGTGAAAAACCCTATCATCACAATAAATACAATAGGAATTATGACTAACGTAACGATTAGTTTCATTCTGTATCCCTCCTATCACTTATAAATAATTCATCAACCTTAACCCCTAATACACTTGCTAAATCAAATGCCAATTGTAAGCTAGGATCATATTTGTCGTTTTCAATTGCATTAATGGTCTGCCTACTCACATTGCACAAGTCTGCAACCTTTCCTTGAGATAGATGCTTTTTTTCCCGAAATTCTTTAATTCGATTTTTCATCTTATTTTCACCTTCATATTCGACTGTGTGTCAAATAGTTTTTACATCCTTATTATAAAAACAGACGAAAGGGATGTCAAATATTCTTTACACCCTTTTCGTCTACCTAATAAAAGTATAGGAACGGCTAAACTCTATGCCTTACAAATAGTTAATAATATTTCAGACAACGAATTTCTTTCTACATATTCATGATATAAGTTTAGATTTTCCTCGTACATAAGTTGTCTTTCGTTATCCTGGAAAAATTCCTTCACTTGCGACTCGATACTTCTTTCGAATGGGTTTACTTGATTAACAATGCCTAATTGAGCTAATTCCATTTCATTTACTTTTTCTTGACCAGGTAAGGCATTACAAGTGAAAATTGGGATTCGCTTCATTAAGCATTCACTAATTGTTACCCCTCCAGGCTTGGTAATAACGGCGTCAACTTGATTATATAGCTCATTCATTCTCGCTTTGCTATCCACATAGCGAATGGGCTGGACATATGGATGGTTCCATTCTGAAAGATCTTGATATAGCTTTTCATTATGCCCACATAAAACCGTGTATTTTATTTCCGGATGACTAGGGATTAGTTTGTCCATTGATGCAATCCCTAAACTTCCGCCTGTAATTAATACATGGAGCTTCTGATTGCTTTTTTTCTGATACGGAATTCGGAAAACTGGATGTACCGGTATTCCGGTTACAAAAATCCTCTCCTCGTCTACACCTAAATCTAATAAAAATTTCTTGACCGTTATCGATGGAACGATATGATAATCAATACCACTAATCCCCCATACACGGTTAATAAAGAAGTCGGTATATACATTCACTGTAACTGCATGTAACTTTCCTTTTTGCTTTAAAACACTAGCAATATTGGAAGGAAGACAGTGTGTACAGAATAATATTCTTGGTTCTGTTTCTTTCATTAATTTCTTAAAAAACGCTATGAACATTGCTTCATATACACGCTGTCTAGATCGTTTCGTATGATTTTTTACAGCAAGTCTATTGTAGACCACATCATATGCTTTTGGGACCATTTTAATCCAATTTAAATACGTAGCAGAGACAAGTCGTTCCACTTTTCCAAAACTATACGATAATATATCCACCTTTTCACAGTTGATTGATTTCACAGCACGCTCCAATTCCTCTATCACTGCGTCAGCAACATGATGATGCCCAGTCGGAATTTGCATAAATGGTAGTAATAATGCTTGGCTCTTTGATTTCGTATCCAATATATTCACCCTATCATTCAAATGAATCCCTTGATTTACCAATGAATCTATTCGTATAGCCATGTTATAATCGTTTTCGGGGAGGAATTCATATGACATATATTATTTCTACACTATTGTTCATCATTATTGGCTTTCTCTTATATAAAGCAAACCTAAATACGAAAGATATTCAAATAAATAAAATACAAATCTCTACTAAACATCGAACAAATCATTCTAACTTATCCATCCTACACTTATCTGACCTTCACCTTGAAAATATCTCTATCACACCAAGTCAATTAGCTACCAAACTACAGCATGAGCAACCTGATATCATTGCACTAACTGGAGATTTTCTTGATAGAAAACGTACCCTACCCAAGTTAATACCATATCTTCAGGTTCTCCAAAAAATGAAGCCAAAACATGGCATCTACGCTGTACTTGGTAACCATGATTATGTCCTAAAAGGGCAGAATTTATTAGATTTAAAATCGATTCTTACACAATACGGTTGTATCGTTATGCAAAATAGCTCTAAAACAATAACGATAAACGGTCAAAAGATTAATATAATCGGCATTGATGATTACTCAACCAATCGAAGTGACCTAGAAGAATCCTATCGTCAGGTTAATGATGGTCTTAATATTGTCCTGACTCATGATCCAAACGTAGTTCTCGAAATGGATGATTATCCATTTGATTATTTATTAGCAGGTCATTTCCATGGTGGACAAATCCTTTATCCAAAAGCATACCACTTAGTAAAAATGGGAAAACTACCACGTTTAAATATGATAAAAGGATTGCATATCCATAATGACTCCCCTTTTTATATTAGTGAAGGATTAGGACAAACAGGTGTAAACATTCGGGTCGGCAGCCGCCCTGAAATCACCCTCCATGACGTTGCTATTTAACTTTAGACCCATATCTAGTAACTAGCTCATCCTTTGACATGAATAAGTACATGGGATATTCATGATTGGATGAGCTAGCCAAATAATTAATTGGAGTAAAGGTTATTTTTTTATACATTCTATATACTGGGTTATGGATAAACACATTATCGAAACCTAGTCGCTTTGTACCTTTATGTAAGGTAGTAATTCCTATTATTCCTTTTAACTCATCATAGCGCTTATGATGTTTTACATAGTCTGCCAAAAGCGGCATGGCTCGTTTGACTAGGTGGTAAATGTATACAGCACGCTTCGTGTCACTTTTTTCTGCATATAAATCATTCATGATTTTCACATTATGAAGATGAATCTTAATGAGCAGGTCATTTTTATTAATAATAGTACCGTCCTGTAATATCGTACGTCTTCCTTTATATCGAGTAAGTCGAACACGAAATACCGTTCGATTCTGTTCCTGATCCTTTACATAGCGCAATCTAGTAAAGGAATAATATAGCGGATCAAATACATTCCAGAACCCTAATAGATAGCTTTTCATCCATACAATTATCCTTCCTGTACATATTTTGCATTCTTAGTTTGGATGAAAATCAACAAAAATATTAGTACTACCTAGACTTTTTATCTATTCTCTTCACACAAAAAAGCACCCTATAGGTAGACTTTTTTTAATGTCTACTTATAGAGTACTTTTCACTATGGATACGGTCTTCTATATTATTTTGTCCGATATGGCTCTCCTGCAAATAGTAACCCTAATTCATGGTGATCGCCTTCATACATGGCACTTTGAATAAAACGAACCTCACCATTGTGATCAAGTAATTCCACCTTAAAGAAAGAGCCTGTCTGCTGTAATGCTTCATAGAGATCATCTTCACTTTGGATTCGATTACCATTTACTTTCATTACGGTCTCGCCAATTAGAATTTGTAAACGATCAGCTGGTGAGCCCGGGATAATACCGAGAACTTTTAAGCCATCGTTCGTATGATTGAAATAAGAGCTTTTCGCATTATCTTTTGAGCGATGTCGGTAGTTAAGAATTTCTCTACCAATGATTGCTACGACAACAGCAACAATCGTTAGCCACGGTAAGAAGATACTACCGATTGCAATAGCTAGTACAACTACAGCTAATGCTAATAGCTGTAAGGCAATCTGGTTCGCTGTCTTATATGGCAAACTACCTCGCACTACAAATTCAAAGCCTAAAACAACTGGTATAAGGACTAACGCATAATTCTCCCCACCGATAGACAGAAATGGCCAATAGGGTGCAAATGGTTCGATAAGTCCAGCTGGTACTAAAGTAAAAAACGGGATTATGGAAAACTTCTTAATTACATGCTTACCAATCCAACTACCCCGAGCTCCCTTTTCTAATCCAGGATATGTCTCATAGATCTTTATTCTACTTAGGAAATGTGCTTCTACAAATAAAAATAATGCTAATAAAATGGCAATGACAGAATAATTAACCTCCCCTAAGCTAGGAATAAACGTAACGTTATCCGCTACTAAAGGAAATAACATTAAGACAAAAAAGGTAATCCCAAAGGTGTAACTTGGGGAAAGGAAAGAAAAACGTAATGTAAGACTTAATAGAATCGTAACGATACTTAGGATAATAAGCACTTCATATGTAACTACCATACCAATTGCTATCGTTACGACTGAATAAAATAATCCAATAAAAACCGAAAACCCAATCGTTCCCTTCCACTCCGAGAAGATATCGAATACCTTCGTTCCAAAATCTCTTCTTTCCTGCTTGATTCTTCTTATGCCTACTAACGTAATCAATACAATAGACCAATATAAAAGTGGATTGAGAAAGACTTTTCCAATTCCTTTACCAAATTCTAATAACCAATCCTGAAACATTTGTGTTCACCTTCCCAATCTACAGTTCCTGTTAATAAGTTAATTATAACCTTATATATTCGTCATTTGTCGATTCTTTTCCTGCTTTTACCGTATAATTTTTACAAGAACGTATGGAAAACATAATGATGTAAAATAAGACAAGACTAGGACACACGTTTAGAAGGTATAACAAAACCGAATGATTAGCACAAACCTTGCTCCGGAAATATACGCTCATCCTTTGTTCACTAAGTGGACCAGGCTTTTCTCCTGCGCCAAGTGAGCCAGCTACTTAGTCTTGCTAGTAGACACAGGCATCACTAGGTCACAAGCGACGCTTTCTCCAGCAGGAGTCTACGTATATTTCCAGAGCTAATCTTGTGCATCATTCGGTTATCCATTCATTCTTTGGCTAACATCTCATGCTCCTAGAGGGCTTTTAGTTTGCCCTATCCATCCATAAAATGCTTTGTCTCTTTCCCGAGCTACCTTCTTGCATCATTCTAGTTTTGCTTTATTCCATCATGGTGTCAAATCCTCGGTGTCATAATTAATGTACCACTTCTAATGCTTTTTCTAATTGTTTATCATCTTCACCACTACGGATTTTTTCAATAATGCTCGATTCCAGTGTTCCAGCTGTTTCCTGGTCTACTTCCCCTGTAACCGTTAAATCATGATCCTTTTGGAAGGCTTTGACTGCTTCTTCTGTTGCCTTACTGAAATAACCGTCTGTTCTGTCAATATCATAGCCCAAGCCTTCTAGCATGATTTGAATATTTTCAATTTGGCTTCCAGAGTGATCCAGTGATAAAGGCTCATCTGTTACTTGTATTGGGGTTGTGAAATAATATTTCGGTTGTTCCACTTTCACAGTTGGCTCAACACCTTTTTCGTGAATCCAAGTTCCTTTTGGTGATAACCATTTGAAGAAGGTTAATTTAACTGTACTTCCATCACCTAATGGAACGGCTTGCTGCACTGTACCTTTTCCAAAACTATTCGTTCCAACTACATCATAACCAATTTCTTTCATCGCCACAGCTAATATTTCAGATGCCGATGCACTACCTTCGTCTACTAGAACAGAGATTGGATAATCCTTTTTCTTATCTAATGTAGAGTAATAAGGCGTTTTATTTCCACTTTGATCTTCAATTTGAATATATGGTATATCCTTTGGAACAAATAAATCTAAAATCTCTTCAACAGAATTTAAGAGTCCACCAGGATTCCCACGTACATCAATAACTAATCCTTCCATTCCATCATCTTCTAATGCTTTAAGCTGTGATTCAAAATCTTCTGCCGTTGTTTCAGCAAAATTAGTAATTTCAATTAGCCCTGTTTTCTTCCCATCAACAGTTTTCATTTCAGAATGAACGGTTTCGATTGGGATGGTGTCACGGACAATAGTAATTTGGAAAGGTTCTGTCGTTCCCTGACGTACAATAGTTAAGACGACTTCTGTTCCTTTTTCCCCACGAATTTTGGCAACTGCCTCGTTTAAATCAAGTCCTTCCAATGATTCTCCATCTACCTCTAGAACTTGATCGTTTGGTCGAAGTCCTACCTTTTCTGCTGGGGAATCTTTAATAGGCGATACAATCGTCACCATTCCATTAACCATACTAACCTCAGCACCAATACCTTCAAATGAGGATTCAATTTGTTCATTAAACTGCTCCATTGTTTCAATATCCATATAGGAGCTGTACGGATCACCTAGTGTCGCAAGCATTCCTTGAATAGCACCTTCAATTAGTTGCTGCTCTTCAGCTCCCTCTAGATAATTATCCTTAATCAAATGATAGGCTTGAGCCACTTTTGACCATTGAGCTGGTAGCTCATTATTTCCCTTTGCCTCACCAGCCTCTTGTTTATTACTATCAAGATTATTCTCAGAGATAATGGATTCTTTTTCACTTGGTTGTGCAATTGCTGCTCCCACATATGCTCCAATAAAACCTAGAAATAAGGCTCCAACCAGTATCAGCACAATATGTACTTTATTCAATTTCATGATATCACCCCAGTATTAGTTATATGTTAGGTAGTTATCTTAAACACCAAAAACGAAATGATTATCGTTAAGATTCAAAACTACTTATTCTATAATCATATCGAAAAAGCGTAGCACACGCCAAACTTTTTTATTAAAGAAGAAAAGAAAAAAGCATTACACCGAATGTGTAATGCTCCTCCCCTATACGCTTAAGGTAAATAATCCATAGGATTTACATTATTTGTGTTAGGAGGATAAAAACCTATCCATCCACCTTTATGCACCTCAAAGTGTAAATGTGGGCCTGTAGAACGACCGGTTGAACCAATATAACCAATTAACTGACCTTGTTCTACGACTGTTCCATCTTCAACGGCAAAACCATTTAAATGGCCATATAGCGTTGTATAATCAACTCCATCGATCTTCGTAACAACTAATATATGGTTACCATACGTGTCAGATAAGTTACCTCTTACGGCTACACCATTTGTGGCAGCATAAACCGGTGTACCAGTAGGGGCTGCAATATCTATTCCAAGATGATAACTTACTTGTCCAGTAATTGGATCAACACGTTGTCCCCACTGAGATGAAAGCCTTCCTGAAGCTGGCCAAATGAAGGAAGAACTATTCACTGCACCCGTTTCAGGGCTTGATAACTGGCTAAGATTATTTTCTGCGACCTCTTTTGCTTTCGCTACCGCCTCTTCTTGTTTACGAATCATTGCTTGTTCATCTTCCAACGTAAACATGAATTCCTCTAACTCTTCATGCTCTTTCTCCAGTTGTGCTAGCAGACGCTTTCTTTCCGACTTTTGTTCATCTAGTTGACTTTGTAATGCAACTAGCTCTCTCTTTTGATCTTCTAATACTAGCTTTTTCTGTTCCACATCATTTCGTTTTGCTTCGATTTCTTTCTTGTTCTCTTGCACCGTTCGTTTTTTCGTTTCAACATCAGCCTTGTCTTTTTCTAATGATTCAATAATCGTTTTATCTTGGTCCATCATAACATTGACAGCGGCCGCTCTTGAAATAAAATCAGAAAAGCTTTTAGACCCGAGAATGACTTCTAAGTATTTTATCGGTCCACCATTCTTTTGAATAGAGCGAAGTCGATCCACTAGTAATGCTTCCCGTTCCTCGATACGGTCTAGTAATATCTCAATCTCATCTTCTAGCTGTTTAATTTGATCGGTTAGATCATCAATCGTATTCGTTAGCTCATAGATCTCATTGTTCGTCGTATCGATTTCACCCTGTTTGGAAGCAATATCTTCCTCCGTATTTGCTAAATCCTGTTCAATCGATTCAATTTGTCCTTGAACGGTACCCTGCTTATTTAAATTTTCTTGGATTTTCTCTTCTGTATCATTTTTATTCGTTTGTACTTCTTCCTTCTGTTCTTCTAGCTGCAACTGTTCCTTCTCAAGTTCCTCGATTTCTTGCTGGAGCTCTTCTTTCGTTTGAGCGAAAACCTGGTTTACATCAATCAAGATGGACATAAAGGCGAACAGTCCAATCAGTAAACCAGTTATTGCTAACTTTTTTGTCATCGATCTTCCCCCTGTTACCAAGTAATCTAGAAAACTATTATTTTTCGTATGTAAAATCTATTGTGGAAAAGATATAGGACCTTCCCCTACCTTTTCCACATGGTTCAAAACACTATTAAACTTTCAAGAATTTGCGTACACTCATCAAACTTCCCCACATTCCAATTCCAGCACCTATCACTAGAATAATAAGCGCTAATTGCCATGCGAAGGGATTAAATGGTAACACTTCTACAAAGCCGATAGTCTGCACCGTAGTTATACTAGATTCAATCCATTTATATCCACCTAATACTGCCGAAATAGGGATGATTGATCCTAATACACCTAGTAATAATCCTTCAATGAAAAATGGTCCACGAATAAATCCATTCGTTGCTCCTACTAACTTCATAATTCCAATTTCTCTACTTCTTGCCATGATCGTTAATTTAATCGTATTGGAAATTAAGAAAATAGCAGTTAATACAAGACCAGCGATTAGGATAATTCCTATTGTTCTAGCATAATCGGTAAATTTAAAGAGATTTTGTGCAACGTCTTCCCCGTACGTAACTGAATCTACTCCATCAAGCTCAGCAACCGCTTTTGCAATACCTGTCGTTTGCTGTGGTTCATCTGCCTTCACAATATAGGCATGGTTTAATGGGTTATCATTTTTAAATCCACCCCATACGTCTCCACCATCACCCATGCTATCAATCAAGCTATTAAGTTCATCATCTTTAGATGAAAACACTACACTTGCTACATTAGGGATTTTTTCAATCTCTTTTCCTAGTGCGATGACTTGTTCATCATCTGCGGCTAAATCAATGAGGACCTTCACAACGACATCCTCTTCCACTTTCTTTGCCATATGATTAAGGTTTAAAATTAAACCTAAAAACGCACCTACTAAAAGTAATGTAACCGTTACAGCTCCGACCGAGGCTACAGTCATCCAGCCGTTGCGATATATGTTTTTTGCACCTTCACGAAAATGTCTTTTGATAGTTCTAGCTTTCATAGCCGTATTCACCTCGATGCTCGTCTCTTACAATTTCGCCATCTTCAATTGCAATAACACGTTTTTTAATTGTATTTACGATTTCCTTACTATGGGTTGCCATGATAATGGTTGTCCCACTATTATTGATTTGCTCAAATACTCGCATAATTTCCCATGATGTTTCCGGATCTAAGTTACCAGTCGGTTCATCAGCAATAACGATTTTAGGATGGTTTACAATTGCCCTAGCAATGGATACACGTTGCTGCTCTCCGCCAGATAATTCACTCGGATAGAAGCGAGCTTTATTTTTTAACCCTACTAAATCCAATACTTCCATTACACGTTTTCGAATATTACGAGGAGATTCCTCTATAACCTCTAGTGCAAACGCAACATTTTCATAGATTGATAATTTAGGAAGCAAACGGAAATCCTGGAAGATAACCCCAATATTCCGTCGAAGTAATGGAACTTCCTTTTCTTTGATTTCACTGACATCTTTATTGTTTATGAAAATTTGTCCCTTTGTCGGTTTTATCTCACGATACATAAGCTTAATAAAAGATGATTTCCCTGCGCCAGATGGTCCGACTATGTATACGAATTCACCTTGATCAATTTCGACATTAATTCCATTTAAAGCTGTCACACCGTTATCATACATTTTATATAAATCCTTCATTAATATCATTTATAATCACCTTTATTATTATAGTTAGTCAAAAAGCCTTATATTGTACAAGATTCTTTTACATTATAACATCAATCAACAACTTTTTTTGACAAAAAAATATTACATTTATATTTCAACGGTAAAATTTCTGGGAATATTGTAGGATTATGACAACTCGTGTGCTTTTTTATAGGTATAAAGTAGTATATCAAACCCAAAAGAGCATCGATAGCCGTTTTCTGTTACCTTTTTATTCTCTTCCTCGCGAAAAAGGGCACTGATTGCATCTCTCTGTTACCTTTTTATCCTCTCTCTCGCAAAAAAGGGCACTGACATTGTCCCTCTGTTACCTTTTTACTCTCATCCCACCGAAAAAGGGCACTGATACTGTCCCTCTGTTACCTTTTTACTCTCATCCCACCGAAAAAGGGCACTGATAGCATCTCTCTGTTACCTTTTTACTCTCTTCCTCGCGAAAAAGGGCACTGATATTGTCCCTCTATTACCTTTTCGCCCTCTCCCTCCCGAAAAAGGGCACTGACATTGTCCCTCTGTTACCTTTTTATCCTCTCTCTCGCGAAAAAGGGCACTGACATTGTCCCTCTGTTACCTTTTTACTCTCATCCCACCGAAAAAGGGCACTGATTGCATCTCTCTGTTACCTTTTTACTCTCTTCCTCGCGAAAAAGGGCACTGATATTGTCCCTCTATTACCTTTTCGCCTTCTCCCTACTGAAAAAGGGCACTGACACTTTTCCTCTGTTACCTTTTTTAACTCGCTCAATCGATAAAGGGCACTGACCGATCTTCTCCTTCCTCCCATCGCTCAACCGAAGGACACTGAAACACTCTCCATCGCCCCAACAGTAAAAGTACCGTTCCAAACAACAAAAAAAGCTTAAACTGAATCTCATCATTCAGCTTAAGCTTTGCTATTTTTCATTATCATGTTATTTCTTCTCTGCTAGCCAATCAGATAGTTGTTGAATTTCTTCATCTGAAAGCTTATTCGCAAAACCAGGCATTCCACCATTTGTACCGTTAGCAATGATATCTTGTAATTCTTCGGATGAAAATTCTGCACCAATTTGTGTTAAATCAACACCAGCACCACCTGCAAGATTAGCACCATGACAAGCTGCACAGTTTGCTTGATAAATATCTTCTGCGGAGGCTACAGCTTCACCACCATCCGTTTGACCTGAATCATTTACTGCACCATTATCATCTGCTTCATTTTCTCCACCACATGCACCAAGTACGAATACTGTTCCAAATAAAATTGCGAATAACCATTTTTTCATATTAAAAATCCCCCAATCATTAGAATATCTATACATCATTTAGTATATCCCTTCTAATTAAATATACCAGCCACAAAATTGCCACATTTTGGCTAAAGATGAATATTCATCTAGTTTCACACCAGTTTTTGACAATTTTAAGAAATTAAAAATGCAATCTTATTATAATTGTGAACGTAAATAAGCATCAATAAACAAATCAATTTCGCCATCCATAACGGACTGTGTATTACCTGTTTCCACATTTGTACGATGGTCTTTTACCATGGAATATGGATGGAATACATAAGAACGGATTTGACTGCCCCAGCCAATCTCTTTTTGCTCTCCACGAATTGCTGCTAACTCCTGCTGTTGCTTTTCAATTTCTAATTGGTATAGCTTTGATTTTAACATTTTCATGGCTGCTTCACGGTTTTTAATTTGTGAACGTTCATTTTGGCAAGTAACAATGGTGTTCGTAGGAATATGGGTAATACGTACAGCAGAGTCTGTCGTATTAATATGCTGTCCTCCAGCACCACTTGCACGATACGTATCTACCTTAATATCTTCTGAACGTATCTCAATGTCTACATCATCATTCATTTCAGGTGTTACATCACAGGATACGAATGATGTATGTCTACGACCAGAGGAATCAAATGGTGAAATACGTACTAAACGATGTACCCCTTTTTCCGCCTTTAGATAACCATAAGCATTATGTCCCTTAATTAATAAGGTAACACTTTTTACACCAGCCTCTTCTCCAGGAAGATAATCAATTGTTTCAACGGAAAAATTATGCTGTTCCGCCCAACGCTGATACATACGAAGTAGCATGCTTGCCCAGTCCTGTGATTCTGTTCCCCCAGCGCCTGGATGCAGTTCTAGGATTGCATTGTTGGCATCATATGGTTCACTTAATAACATTTGTAATTCGAAGTCATTGATTTCCTTTTTTAACGAGCTAAGTTCTTCTTCTAATTCCGTTAATAGCTCAGCATCATTTTCTTCCTTTGCTAGTTCGTAGGTTACTTCTAGGTCTTCATAGCGATTGTTTATCCCTTCGAAGCTATTTACGAAGTTCTTTAAACCATTTGCCTCGTTAATCACTGTTTGGGCTGCGTTTTGGTCATCCCAGAATCCCGGAGCGGTCATGTCATGTTCTAATTCTTGTATGCGTGCCTTTTTGACATCTAAGTCAAAGAGACCCCCTAAATTCCGCTATGCGGTTATTAATTTGATCAAGTTCGTTTCTAATTTCACTAAATTCCATCATGTCACCTCTAAAAATTTTGTTATATCCAATTAATTAATACCCTCAAAACGGTCTGACTCCGGTTGGGGTCAGACCGCTTTAGATAGTTTATTTTCCGTGGCAGTTTTTATATTTTTTACCACTGCCACATGGACATGGATCGTTTCTGCCTACCGTTTCTTTTTTCACATATGGTTTGCGGACTTTTTTCTTTTCTTCACCGCCACCTGATACTGCTTGGGTGTTTTTCACTACTGCTTGTCGCTTTAAGTTATCTCGTATTTCAGCTTTCATAATATAACGAGCAACTTCATCCTCGATACTTTCTACCATTGCCTCAAACATGGCAAATCCTTCTAATTGATATTCACGTAATGGATCATTCTGACCGTATGCACGTAAATGAATACCTTGACGAAGCTGATCCATTTGGTCTATGTGGTCCATCCACTTCGTATCTACTGTTCTTAACAGAATAACTTTTTCAAATTCACGCATCTGCTCTTCATCAAGCTCTTCTTCTTTCTGATCATAACGGGCGCGAACTTTATCCATAATTAATGCATGAATTTCTTCTGTTTCTAGCCCTTTCAGATCGTCTACAGATAAGGAATCCTGTTCTAACAAGTTACCCTGTACGTATTCAACAATAGCTTGTAAATCCCATTTATCTTCTTCATCATCTTGCGTGTGGGTATTAACAACACGTTCTAATGAAGAACTTATCATATTCTCAATAATGGTACGTAATTCATTACCCTTCGCATCGATAACTTCAAAGCGTTGTTTGTAAATAATCTCACGCTGTTCCCTTAATACATCATCATATGATAGAACATTCTTACGTGCATCATAGTTATTACCTTCTACACGTTTTTGTGCGGATTCTACAGCTCGTGATACGAATTTATTCACAATAGGTTGATCATCATCCATACCCATCTTATCCATCATATTTCTAAGATTATCAGATCCAAATCGACGCATCAATTCATCTTCCATCGATAAATAGAACTGCGACATACCTGGGTCTCCTTGACGACCAGAACGTCCGCGTAACTGGTTATCAATACGTCTTGATTCATGGCGCTCTGTTCCTATTACAGCTAATCCGCCAAGCTCTAATACTCCCTCACCAAGCTTAATATCTGTACCACGGCCGGCCATGTTCGTTGCAATTGTAACGGCACCCTTTTGACCAGCTTGCTCGATGATTTCTGCTTCACGGAAATGGTTTTTCGCGTTTAAAACATTGTGCTTAACACCAGCTTTTTTCAAATACTGGGAAATTAACTCAGACGTTTCAACCGCTACTGTACCAACTAGTACTGGTTGTCCGGCTTTATGACGCTCTTTAATATCTTCAACAACAGCTTTAAATTTGCCATTAATCGTCTTGTAAATCTTATCCGGGTGATCAATACGAGCAATCGGTTTATTAGTAGGAATTTCAACTACATACATGTTATAAATGCTGCGGAATTCCTCTTCTTCTGTCTTAGCAGTACCAGTCATACCAGCAAGCTTATTATACATCCGGAAATAGTTCTGGAAGGTGATAGACGCTAACGTCATACTTTCATTCTGTATCTTTAAGCCTTCCTTCGCCTCAATCGCTTGGTGCAATCCATCACTATAACGACGGCCCTTCATAAGACGGCCAGTAAATTGGTCTACTATTACTACTTCGCCATCTTCAACTACATAATCTGTATCCCGATGCATCGCAACATGTGCACGTAATGCCTGTCCAATGTGATGTGTTAACGTAACATGATTTAAATCAAACAGATTCTCCACATGGAAGTAGCTTTCCGCTTTATTAATTCCTTCTTCTGTAAGCTGTGTTCCTTTTGTTTTCTCGTCGTACGTATAATCCTCATCACGCTTTAAGGTGGCAACAAATGCATTTGCTTGTGTATATAAGGATGCTGACTTTTGAGCAGATCCGGAAATAATTAATGGTGTTCTTGCTTCATCAATTAATATCGAATCGACCTCATCAATAATTGCAAAATTTAAAGGACGTTGAACCATTTGCTCCTTATACAGAACCATATTATCTCTTAAGTAATCAAAGCCAAATTCGTTATTCGTACCATACGTAATGTCGGCTAAATACGCTTCTCGCTTTTCTTCTTTGGATAAACCATTTGTATTCAATCCCACTGTTAATCCAAGGAATTCAAATAATTGACCCATTTGCTTCGAGTCACGATCTGCCAAATAATCGTTCACAGTAATAACATGAACACCTTTACCAGAGATAGCATTCAAATATGCTGGCATAGTGGAAGCTAGTGTTTTACCTTCCCCTGTTTTCATCTCTGCGATGTTCCCTTCATGCAATACAATTGCTCCCATTAACTGAACAGGGAATGGACGCATGTTAAGAACGCGTTTTGATGCTTCACGAACTACAGCGTACGCTTCAACCAATAAGTCATCTAAGCTTTCTCCATTGGCATAGCGTGTTTTAAATTCCTCAGTCTTTTGTTGTAAAGCACTATCTGATAATTTCTCAATATCGGGTTCCAATGATTCAATTTGATCAACAATACGTTGGATTCGATTTAATTGTTTTTTATTCCCATCAAATATTTTTTTTAGAAAACCTGCCATCGTTACGCTCCTCAATCCTCATAGTGAACCAGACGTGTGTTACACATGCAACACCACTATTTACTTTTTATCATAAAAAATATGGTAATAGGTTCACCATTCATTTTATTTCTTCATGTTATAATTTTATTTATTAATATAATTACTTTATTATAATTATATTTATATAATTGGTTTACAATAATTAAATCTATATATTAAATAATAACACTACTTAATTGCATATGCCAACTACATACCTATGGGTTAGCACCATCCCTTTAAAAAAGATAAAAGGCGACCCACCGAAGGGATCGCCTGTAGGGATTAATTATATTAATGATTTGGTTCGATTAAACCATATTTGCCATCTTTGCGGCGATACACTACGTTCGTATCACCTGTTACAGCATTCTGGAACACATAGAATGCGTGTCCTAACAGGTCCATTTGTAATACCGCTTCTTCAGAATCCATTGGTTTTAAATCAAATCGTTTTGTTCTTACAATTTCAATTTCATCGGAGTCTTCTACTTCGTCTAACTTTTCAGCCAAATTAGTTGCTACAAACTTCGGAGCACCATTTTGACGGAATTTACGATTTACTTTTGTTTTATATTTACGAATTTGTCTTTCTAACTTATCAACCACTAAATCAATTGCAGCGTATAGATCAAGATGCTCTACTTCAGCTCTTAATAATAAACTAGTCATTGGAATTGTAACCTCAATACGCTGTTTGTTGTTGTAGACACTTAAATTCACATGTACATCTGATGTTAAGGGGCTCTCAAAATACTTTTCAAGCTTACCAATCTTCTTTTCTACGTACTCTCGAATTGCTTCGGTTACCGTAAGATTCTCACCGCGAATGTTGAATTTCATAAAGTGTCACTCCTTTTCTACCTTTGTATATAGTATACTATATTTACCCTTAAAATTCCTGCCTAAACATGTCCTTTTTTGTAAACCTAGCAGTTTCATATATGGATAATCCCCTTTAAAGACCTAGCCTCATGCGGTTTACACTTGATTTACAGTTAATTAAAAAAATAGCTTCCAGATTAAAAATCCGGAAGCTAATCTATTATTTACGCTTATCCATAAACATGCCATCCATCGTTTGGACCTTATCATATGGATTGGTATACTGGCGATTAGAATTCTTTTGTTTCTTTACCTGTTTCATTTCCATCTTTAATCCTTGGAATAAAAGATCCATCTTTTCTTGGACTTCCTTATTCAAAGGTAGAAGCTTCTTTCCCATTTCCAGCTCCTCTATTGTAAAGGGCTCTTTCACTTCCTCCATATAACTTCCTCGTTGTAAAAGGAGACTGTTTACCTCCTCAATCAACGTTTCTCTATCTTTGGAGGTTTCGTTGTTGGTTAGTAGTTGTTGCATTTTAACTGTAATTTCATAGATCGGTTGTACGCGATTCATTATACGTGTTCACCTTGTGCATGTTGTTTTTGTCTTGTTTTTAAGATGACCTGTTTCCACGTATCTCTAAAATCAACTACAAATCCTTCTACTTCTTCCAAAATACTAACATCATTTTTTAAATTTGCCTCCATAAGGCGATGATGGATATAGTCATATAAAGGCATTATTTGTTTGGAAATCTCCACTTCTTGATCCAGCGTAATCATTAGTTCTTGAATGATTCTTTGTGCCTTTTGAATATTTGTGTTTTTTGCTTCAATGTTATTAGCTTGTATATCCTTCATTGCTTGTTTAATAAATTTCAGACAGCCGTTATATAGCATAAGTGTTAACTCACCGCCAGAGGCAGTATTAACAGCATTATTCTGATATGCTTGATATGGTTTATTTAAAGCCATAAGGTAGAACTCCTTTTAAAAGAATTTGATTACATTCCACCGCCGAATTGGGATAATAATTGCATCGATTGATTATTCAAACGAGCAATGGCTTGTTCCATAGCACCGAATTGTCTCCAGTAACGACTCTCAATCGACACGAGACGTTTCTCAAAATCTGATATTCTTGTATTTAAATCTTTAATCCGTTTACCTAAGGAGTAATTATCTAATGAGCTTGTTGTAGTTTTACCTGCCCGTTCTTCAACACGCTTCATTGTCGATTCAATAGAATCTTCCAATCGGTTAATTAAGCCACGACTAGGATCATCCTTGGAAGAAGTATTGTTTGAAAATAACTTAAATACACCATCTGGGTCTTCTCGTAATGCTTTCTTCAATTCTTCTTCATTAACTTTAAGTTTTCCACCATTCATATAATCCGCTGTTGTTGAAATACCGATTTGCGTTAATGATGTAATTTCTCCACCGGTTTGAACATTAGCATACCAAGTCTGTCTCATAGAAGATAAGCCTGAGGTTAGGATAGAATCTCCACGAAGAATACCACTTTTAGCTTTTTCTTCCCAAAGCTCGATTTGTTTTTCATCCATTTCTGCCTTTTGTTCTTCTGTTAACGGCTTATAATCTCGAAAGCGTTCTTCTGTTTGTGATTTATTAATTAACTCTACTATTTCATTATACTTGTCGACAAAATTCATGATAGAGTCAAAAGCCGCATCGATATCATTTTCTACTGTAAGAGAAGTACTTTCCCCTTCTTTTGAAACACCTTTTAATGTTAATGTTAAACCATTAAATTCATAGGAATTATCTTTAGATTCAAAATCAAGACCATTATAGGTGAACTTCGCATCTGTACCACCTTGTTCATTCTCACTATTGATTCCTAGTGTAGTAGAAAAAAATGAGTTTGATCCACTATCAAATACGATTTCTGGCCCTTCATTATTATAGTTTCCAGTTCGAGTTGTTTCCAGAATGACTTGTTTAGCGGTGGTATCGTAAAAGGCTCGCACATTGTTATCATCTTTCGTTATACGTTTCAACACATCGTTTAATGAATCAGTCTCTGATACTGAGAATGTATGCTCAATCTTTTTACCATTCTCATCAAATGTAGAAAATTTAAATGTTTCACCAAATTCAATTCCATTTACAAGCTTATCTACTTGTTCTCCAAGAGGCTTCGAAGGGTCAAACGTTTCTCCTTTTTTCACAATACTGCTTGTACTTCTATTAATAGCACTAGAAGCCAATTGCGACACTGTAATATTATAAGACCCTTCCATCGCACTGGATGTAGCAGTTGCGGTTACTACACCACTATTAGAAGAACTTACTGCTTTCGAATTATATGTAGTACTTAATTTCATATCTAAAATCAAATCGTTATCCATTTCGTAAAGCTTTTGATAGATTTCACGGTATCCATCACGTTGCCATTCTAGCAAGGTTCGATCCTGCTGCATTCTATCTAATGGCATTCTCTCAGCCGCCATCATTTTTTGGATGATTTCATCCGTATTTATCCCTGATGCTAAGCCACCAATTCGCATATTATTCATTGCGTTTCACCCCTTTTATATCTTCTTATCAATTAAAAACCCCATGTACTCTCCCATTGCTGCGTACATATCCAATATCTTTTTAGGAGGAATTTCTTTAATCACCTCATCCGTGTTTGGATCAACAACAGCAACATAATATTCATTCAATTCTTCATGGAATTGAAATTTAAGACTAGTTTTTAACGGTTCAATAAAATCATTTAATTTTTCCACTGCTGTTTCTATCTGTTTCTTAGTGGATTCTGGATTCATTTTAACATTTAGTTCTTGCACAACAGTATTAGATTCTGCTAATTGTCTATGGTTGTTTTCACTGCTTTGCAAGGATTTTGTTCCAACTGATACAGATTCTACTCGCATCCTCTGCAACTCCTTACAAATATTTCTTCTTATATCGGTTTAAATAGAATAAATGTTTAGCAATGACTTATGAATCATTCTTGTTACTTAATAAATCGAACAAATCCGCTGAAACATTGGCTGCTTCATTATTCTGATTCTGTATTTCGATATAAATCTCCTTACGGTGTATTTCTACAGATTTCGGAGCAGTAATGCCAAGCTTAATTTGATCCCCTTCTATTGCTAATACTGTAATCTCTATATTATCACCAATTTGAATCGCTTCATTTCGCTTTCGTGTTAGTACTAGCATTACTACACCCCTTTTCCAGCTGTAGTCGGTTTAATGGATGCCTTGCTTTCATATTTATCTGTATTCAATATATGCTGTTTACCAAGCATCTTTCTCTGATTAATAAGGACCGGCGCTTTAAGGTTAATGGTACTAGACTCAAAGGGTGCCTTTAAGGTTACGATAGATGCTATTAAAACATCCTCTTCGCTGTTTATTTCCAAAGCTTCTATAGTAGAATCATCCAATTCAAATGTATATTCACTATAAAATTGATACGGATTCGTGACGACAAATGCAAGTGTTTCTGATTTTACTGATTGTAAAAATTGAAACACTGGGTTACCTGGGATATTTAGGAGTACAAATTCCTTCTCATCTACAAATCCAGGGATACCAGATTGAAAATATATGATTTGTTCTTTATCTATTACGACATCACCAAGATATTTAGTTGGTATTTTCAAGTCAACCACCCTTTCTTATTGTTTATCCGTTGGAAATAGATTTATAAAATCAATGTCTAGCTCTGCATCCTGAGCAAGCGAGATATCAACAGAGCCAGGTATATAGTTTATTTCCGGTTTGTTTACCTGCGTTTCGATGATCGGCTTGTTTGGTTTAATATCAATATCTACCTCTGAAGGCTGATAGTTAATGTTAACAGAGAATACGGATGGTATAAACTGGATACCTAATGGACGTTCTGGTCGAAAAGCATGTTGAACTGCTTGAGTAATGAGAGGGTTATCGGTATTTTCTATTTTCATCAGTTCCGTGCCTTGTTCTGCTCTTCTAGCCGTGCCTTCCTGCGCCCCCTGCATGCCTAATTGGGCGAATTCCTCAATCGATAGAGGGGCTGTTTTAAGATTCATATCTGCCCAGGCTTGGGTTTGATCTATCGTGAGCTTGGACGGGATCGTTCTTATGGATAGTTCTGCATGTGGTTGGTGAATAGACAAGTCTGCTTTCGGTTGGCGAATTTCTTGCATAGCAGGCTGTGTCATCATAGTAATTCTAGCCATTTGAGATTGCATCCTAATTTGTGGTAATTCCATTCCAATCCATCCCTCATTTTAAAAAATTTAGCACCGTAAACGAAATAGACTTTTGGCAGTATCAAAAAGAAAACCCTAAACCCTTATTCGGGTTAGGGCTTGTTTACCTTAGAAAATCAATTAATGTTGGTTGAATGACTCTAGATCCTGTTGATAATGCTGCACGATGAATACTCTCTTGTGTAATAAGCTTCGTAATAACTTCCTCAAAATCAATATCTTCATTTTTCGACATCATTTGTGTAGCAGATATCTTTTGGGCACTAAGACGATTATCGATTAAATCTAAGCGATTCATTCTAGCCCCTAAATCGGCTCTGGCATTGAGAACATTGTCAATATTCTCATCAATCGAAGCGATACTAGATGCAATCGCTTCCTGGTCGATAGTGCCATCCTCACTATCTAGAGCATTGATTAATTCATCTATTCTACTAAACGCTTCACTTCCAAATATTTCATTAGCATTTACATTTGCTTTAATAACTATACCACTTGATACTTCAATATTTACTGGACTCGAATCCAAATCTGTTATATTAGTAGGATCTTTAATTGGTTTATCATCTGTCTTCGTACCATTAAAGATATATTTACCATTAACACTTGTATTGGCAATATCAACCAGATGCTGCTTAAGTTGTTCCACTTCCGCTTTTATGTTCATTCTTTCTGCATCATCATACGTATCATTACTCGCTTGAACAGCAAGTTCCCGAATTCGGTGAAGTGCTTTTGTTGCCTGATCTAATGCAGCGTCTGTATTGTCCATCCAGTTATGTACTTCCCCTGTATTACGTTGGAACTGTTCCACTTGTAATACTTGGGTACGATAGTCCATTCCTTTTACCGCAACAACAGGATCATCAGAAGGTCGGTTGATTTTTTTACCAGTAGTCAATTGATCCATATAGGTTCCCAGATTAGCGTAACTATTCGTTAAATTACGTAGCATATTATTAGATAACATTGATTGTGTTACACGCATTTCACATTCCTACCTTCCTACAATTCCCATATTGTTAATGATTCGGTCTAAAAGTTCATCCACTGCAGTCATACTTCTAGCTGCTGCGTTATAGGCATGTTGGAATTTAATCATATTCGTCATTTCCTCATCAAGTGAAACAGAGCTTACTGACATTCGTTGTTCCTCCACTTGGGAACGAAGGACTACTGTATTATCTGCCATTCGGTTTGCTTCCTGTGCTGCCACACCTAAGTTACCAATCATACTTTGGTAAAAGCCTTTTATCGACTTTCCATTAATAGCATCGTCTTCATTTTTATCTTCAAACATTTTGGCTAATTCTAATGCATTAGCTCCATTTCCACTATCTCCATTTTCACTAGCTGCAATTAAATTAGGGTCATCTACTAAACTAGCAACTACTGTCATGACGCCATCATTATATTGGAAGAAATCCGTTCCATCTTGACCATTCATATCTTTACCTTCTGCATGCTGTTCATTAAACTTATCAACAAAGGTTTGCGCCAACTCATCCAGCTGGTTAAGAAGTGATGTAAATGATACCGCGTTCTCATCTGCGTCATTTGTTCCTAGTACATCATTTAATGCTTTCAACGAGCCTGAAGGAAGGTCTACCGCTTCACCATTTAGCGTTATTTCCTTCTCTTCATTTAGACCAAACTCTACTGGTTCTTCGCCTGGTTCTAAAAGAAAAATAGGGGTAGGATAGGACTGTCCATTATCTTGTACTAATTCGATTCTAGCTAGACCATCCGCAATATCTAGTGCACTTTCTGAACTCGGATCTCGATGAACCTTTATATTCACAATACCGGATAATTTATCAATTAAGTTATCACGCTGGTCATATAGGTCATTTGTTACATAGCCATGTGGCTCGAGTTCTTTAATTTGATCATTAATTCGATTAATCTGACGAAGAATAGAATTTGCATCACCAATGGTTACATCAATCTGATTGCTAACATCTGCTTGCATCTTCGTTAGGTTTTCTCTTAGATAGTTAAATGTATCTGCTACTGCAAGCCCGCGTTGGACGACAACCGATCTAGCACCAGAATTTTCAGGATTACCCGCTAAATCCTGTAATGATTGCCAAAACTTGTCCATCGTGCTAGATAAACCACTTTCTGACGGTTCATTTAGAAGGCTCTCCACACGATAAAGGGATCCGGACATTGTTTCCCAATAGCTCGCTTTACTGTTTTCCGAACGAAATTGAAGATCTAAGAATTTATCCCGAATACGTTCCACAGACCCAGCTTGTACACCTTGTCCAAGTTGGCCAGGTATTTGTGGACGATTAATTGAACCACTTGGATAGCCTGGCAACGTCTCAAAATTAACACGTTGTCTCGTATAGCCTTCTGTATTCGCGTTTGAAATATTATGACCCGTTGTATATAAAGCGGATTGTTGGGTAAATAGCGCTCTTTTCGCCATTTCCAAGCCGTGGAATGTACTCATTTCATTTCTCCTTCGCTATTATTATTTCTTATGCTTTTGAATCAAAGACCGAGCGATTCATCTGTGATTGCTCTTGGTCTTTTCCATAATTCAAGTTTTTTAACGATGGGCTCAGTAAATCAATGGAAAGCTGAACAAACTGCATAGACTGTTGAATTAGTGCCATGTTCAATTGTTCCTGTTGCTTTAAATTCACGATAGCTTCCGTTAAGCGAACAGCACTTTCTTCTATCGCTTTCTGCTCTTCATGATTACTTAGTTGATTAACTAAATTAGTAACGGTTGCTTCCTCATTGGTTAGGCCATGATTCGCAAACCAATCCTCCACTTCTTTCTGCCGACTCTCTTCTAGTTGAGTGATTTGGTGTAGGATTTTACGTTCCTTTATTAATACAGGATGCAAATTTTCCACATTGCCTTCTTTAACGATAGCTGTTTTTTCCTTTGAAAGGTCTAACAATTGTTCATGAGCCACTATTAGCTTTTCGAGCTTTTCAATAATTACTTGTACGGACAATTGGTGAGTCCTCCTCTTATTGCTTCGACCAGAAATCGATCATTTTTTGTGCTGTTTTTTCAAAATCGATGGTATACTCGCCTGATTCAACACGATTCTTTATTTCTTGCACATATGCTTCACGCTTAGCATTTGCTTTTGTATTTTCCTGTAATTGCTTCGCTTGAGACGAAATCTGTAATTGATCCTGTGGCTTAGCGGATTTCTTCCTATCCATTTGCTGTTGGATTTGATTCTTATATGGGTTAAAATTCGTTTGATTAGGTCCATTTATTTTCATAAGATCACCTCACTAATAATCCGATCGAATTGATACTTACTTTCTATATCGGCATATTATCTATTAAGTAAAGTATTATCTACGATGTTTGTCTAACGTATAATAAATTTTCTCTTTTGCTTGCGATTCTTTATTCCGTTCTACTACTTTTTCAATCTTATCTATTTTATTCAGTTCCTTATGAAGTTCAACGGAACATGAAGTACATATTTTACCAGTCGTAATGGGGGTTCCACATCGTTCACATGGGTATCCGAGCTTTGGAAACATCGAAGTACGTAGTCTTTTTTCCTTAATAAATTTCGTTATTAATGTTTCCTCTACTCCTGTTGCTTCCACCACTTCTCGTAATGTAGCTTCTCGATTTTTTTGTTTTTTTAGAAATTCATATACTATCTTAAATGCAGCTTCTTCTTCCTTATAGCAATCTTGACAAATATCTCGAAGATTTTTCACAAATACTTTGCCACATTTTGTACAGTTGGTTAATTCAGCCATTTCCATCATTTCTCCTCATAACATTATCATACCACACCATACCAATTATCCACGAATTAACGTATAAGAATATACTTCGGGACATCCGGCATCTTTCAATAACTTGGCTGCATGACGTAACGTAGTACCTGTTGTATATATATCATCGACAAGAATGACAGGATTGTTTAGTTTTTCCTGCAATATAAATGGATTTTCAGAATAAATTCTTTCGTTTCGAGACTTTTTGGATTGTTTTTCACCGTGGGTGCGGGATAGGATATTCATTTTCTTAAGGGATAAAAATGAAGCTAACATTTCTGCTTGATTAAAACATCTCTCTTGGAGTCTTTCCATACTCAATGGAATTGGAATGATAACAGCATTTTTAATCGAAGCAAATGCTTTTTGGAAGTATGTGGTATAAGATTCTTCAAATACAGTACCGAGCTCATAATCTCCTCGGTATTTCCATTTCGCTATTATGTCTTGCATAAATGAGGAATACGTATAGACAGAATAATTACACTCGAGTACATCGACTCCATCATAATACCTTTCCCATCGCAAGCAATCATCACATAATTTAGCTTCTGTTACACGACTACACCGGTTACACCGATTTCCATTAAGGAGAGTCATCTGCCGTTTACAATTATCACAAATCTTGCTAGGCTTTGGCGGAAACAAAAAATTATCCCAGTCCAACTCTATATTTATTTCTTCATGACAGCATAAACAATTCACCCTCTAAAATCCCCCTCTTTTATTCATTTGCTTAATCGATTGGATGGCTTGAACCATTGCATCTGTTTTCCCTTCATGCAAGAATATTACCTCTCCGGTTGGATCATCTGCACTTCTTCCTGCCCTACCAGCTATTTGAACTAATGCCGCTTCATCAAATACCGTATGTCCTGCATCCAATACCATCACATCTACAGAAGGAAACGTAACCCCTCGCTCTAATATGGTAGTGGATATTAATAGATCAATTTCTCGATTTCTGAATTGATTAATCTTCTCTATTCTTTCCTCATCATCCGAATGAACAGAATCAATTGCTTGGAAAGGTAAATTCCTCATTTCCTTCAACATGGTCGCTAAGTTCTCCGCCAGCTCGATAGTTGGAACGAACAGTAGCATCTGCCGTTTCGGGTTTTCTCTATGGGTCATCCAGTTTATTAAAGGCTTAGGTAACTTATTTTGTTTCAATGATTTTCTCAAGGAATAACTTATGACCATTTGTGGAACAGGTAGTGGGTGGCCATGATAGCGAATCGGAACAAACGTATGTGGGAGCTGTTTACGTGCAATGCGATTACGAAGGTCTTGTCTTGGCGTCGCGGTTAAATAGATCGTGGTGCTAATCGATTTCTTTGCCCGGTTTACTGCGAAGGCCAGGCTGGGGTCATTATGATATGGGAAAGCGTCAATTTCATCAATAATCATGATATCAAAGGTTTTATGAAAGCGTAATAGCTGATGGGTTGTCGCAATAATGAGTTGTGTGGTTCCATCTCTCTCTTCACTTCCACCATATAAAGCTTGGATTGGTACTTCTTGAAAAGCGGACTGGATTCGTGGTTTCAATTCACGGACAACATCAGCACGAGGAGTGGCAATACAAATTCTTTTTCCAAGCTGTAATCCTTTTTCAATAGCCTCAAAAAGCATTTCGGTCTTTCCAGATCCACAAACCGCCCAAACTAAGTACGCTTCCATTCTATCCTGGATAGCTTGTACTAGTTTACTAGAAGCCTGTTGTTGAGCGGGAGTAAGTGCCCCCTTCCAGGTCATTGGCGACGGATAGTTAGTCCAAGTTGGCTCTTCACCCGAATAATAATATAACGACTCACATTCCATCACTCTACCCATTTGAATACAATTCCTACAGTAAAGATGTGTCCTATTACATTTAGCACAGGGTATCTTGCCAAATAAGGAGTGCTTCTGATTTCCACAGCGCATACATGTAAAGGAAAATAGCTTTCTCCTTATAGATGGGATTGAGGTAAACAGTTGGAGATTAGCATCAGCAGGAAGTTCCGATTGGAGAAGTAATTTACCAGCGTATGGATATATATCAGGAGGTTGTTTGGAAGATTCTAATATATTCGTCATATCCTCACTCACTTTCTTTTAAAAGGATAGACTGCCAGTTATCCTGACAGCCATGAATATAATAAATAAAATGATTGCTTATTTATAGTACCAGCATACTCCAATTGCCCCTTCACCAACATGCGTACCAATTACAGGTCCGAAGTAGCTAATTAAGGCTTCCGTATTGGGGTATTTCTCATTAAAATCTTCTTTTAAATCAATAGCAGCTTGTTCATCATTTGCATGAACAAACACCACTTTCGCTACCTTGTCTTCCCTCGCATCCTCTTCTAACATACTTAAGATACGATTCAGTGCTTTTTTACGGGTGCGAATTTTTTCAAAAGGAACAATAATCTTATCAACAAAGTGTAGCACCGGTTTAACTTGTAGAAGGCTACCAACAAGTGCTTGTGCTCCGTTAAGTCTGCCACCACGATGTAGATTAGTAAGATCATCTACCATAAAGAATCCATGCATCGTTTCCTGCATTTCATATAAACGATTCATGATTGCTTCCGGTGACTTATTTTCCTTTGCCATTTCAGCCGCTTCTATTGCATAGAAACCTTGAGCCATACAACTAATTTCAGAATCAAAGGCATAAACATCGATTCCATCTACCATATCCCCCGCACTTACTACTGCTTGGTAAGTACCACTAATACCACTAGATAAATGAACCGATATCACCGCATCAAACTCTTTGCTTAGTTCTTCTAATTTTTCCGTAATCAGACCAATAGCAGGCTGAGAAGTAGTTGGAAGTTCTTTTACATCTTTAATCTTTCGATAAAATTCTTCTGTTGAAATATCAATTTCCTCTTGATATGTTTCATCGCCAAAGTTCACACTTAGCGGAATCATATGTATTCCGTAAGCGTCACGCATATCCTTTGGAATATATGCAGTGCTGTCAGTCATTACAGCAACCTTCATTTCTTCCCTTCCTCTCCAATTTTTTATTTTCATTGTACAAAATGTGTGCTTCTTATATTCTACATGAATGTAATAAAAAATGCACCAAGATATGTGGATACATAACTAAAGTCAAAAAAATATACCAAATCAGTATAACTGTTTACTTCAATCTGTATCCAGCTATTTGAAAAAATATAGCGTTTTCCGCAATAAGGAACTCCCTAACATATTGGTTATCTCTACACACAACAAAAGACCCTTGATATTATCAATACCAAGGATCTATTTCAGAAAAAAATTATAATACCTCAACCCAGCCTTTTCTTATTGCAGATACTACTGCTTGGGTTCTATCATTTACATTCATTTTTTGAAGAATGTTACTTACATGGTTTTTAACCGTCTTTTCACTAATATATAACGCTTCTGCAACAGCGCGGTTACTTTTACCATCCGCTAAAAGTTGCAGTACTTCACACTCACGTTTAGTTAACAAGTGTAAAGGGCGATGGTATTCTACTCGGCTTCCACCTATACCAACAGCTACGTTTTCCTTTGCTAGTCGACGATATTCTTGTACGAGGTTATGGGTTACTTTCGGATGTAAGTAAGAGCCTCCCTCACTAACAACCTTAATCGCTTCAATAAGTGAATTAGAGTCCATCTCTTTTAATAAATATCCTTGTGCACCTGTTTTCAGTGCATGTGTTACATAGCTTTCATCATCATGAATCGATAAGATAATTACTTTTGATTTAGGATAATTACGTACTAATTCAGCAGTAGCCTGTACACCATTCATGTTTGGCATGTTGATATCCATTAATATTACATCTGGGTTATATTCTTGGACTAGCTTAGTTGCCATTGCACCATCATCACCCTCTGCTACTACATTAAATGATGGTTCAAATTCTAAAATACGTTTAACCCCTTCACGAAATAACTTATGATCATCAATTAAGACGATACTAACATTTTTTTCTAAACTCATTGTCTGTTCCTCCCCATTACGTAATATTCTCCCCTATTACGTTTATCTGATAGACAATTTCTATAATATCTATGTTAAAAGAGCCCTTCCATGGGTAATTGAATAACGATTTTTGTACCTTTTCCAATAGTCGATTTAATATCCATTACACCATCAAACATCTCAACACGCTCTTTCATTCCCATTAAACCAAATGACTTATCTCGTTTTATAGATGGATCGAAGCCTTTTCCATTATCTGTTACGATTAAATTTAAATTTCTTGTACATATTTCAATCTTAACAGTAATTAAGGTTGATTCCGCGTGTTTTACAGCATTTTGTATTGCTTCTTGTGCTAATCGAAACACTGCTATCTCATACTTCTGATTTATTCGTTTTACTTCACCAATCGATGTAAATTCAATATTGATATTGTTGTACTCCGATGTAGTCGTGATATATTTCTTAATCGTTGGAATTAGACCTAAGTCATCGAGGGCCATTGGACGCAGATCATAAATAATACGACGAACCTCATAAAGTGATGAACGAACCATTTTACGTAAGCTTCGAATTTCTTCTAAAGCATCATCTGTACTTCCTTCACGGAAGGTACGATCAACTAATTCAGAGCGTAAGAGAATATTCGCAAGCATTTGTGCAGGTCCATCATGAATTTCCCTAGAAATTCGTTTTCTTTCTTCCTCTTGTGCTTCAATAATTCTTAAACTAAATTCCTGTTTTTCCTTAGCCTCTTCTATCATTTCGTTTACTTGTCTGAAGTCATCTGTTAAATATGTGAGTATGACAGATATTTTATTGGCAAGATTTTCTGCACGCTTAATCGTATGATCAATGTTTTGCAGTCTTCTCTCCAACTCATCACGCTTTTCACGTAGTCCTTTTTCCTCTTGACGAAGCATGGCTAGTTTTGTCTGAAGCTCATGTGTCGATTCATATACTTCTCGAATCTCATCTTCAGAATAGCGGTCAAAGTATTTACTGACTTCTGATAAACGCTTTCTTGAGTACCGAACATTTTGCTCTAATTTGTCACCTTCATCTATGTAACGTAATACTTTAGCCTTGGTGTACTCCAAATCTCGAAGCAATCGTTCATACTCCGTACGAGCCTCCTCACTTATGTGAAAAACCTCATCCTTACTGTTCTCAACTACGTCTACCATTTCGTTGAGAATATAATCTAAAGCTTTTTCCCTAGTTTTTACTGCCATCAGCACTCACCAACCTATGGTATAATTATACGTGCTAAAAATCTTTTTTTATAGGGTTATTTGGAAAGTTTTTATAAAAATGATTAATTATTTGCATTTACCCTAGTAACATATACCCAAACATTTCTTTACTCAAACATATTTTTTCCTTATATTAGACTAGAACACAACTAGGAGGAGGATTTATTCCTGTGTTAACCAACTATTATACTGTGAATAAAGATGGCGGATCACACGAAATCGTTATTCAAAAATCAAGATTTATAGGCACGATTAAACGTGTTGAAACAGAAGAAGAAGCCCAGAGCTTTATCCAGGAAATGAAGAGAAAGTATCATGATGCAACACATAATTGTTCTGCATATATAATTGGAGAGCATGACCATATCCAAAAGGCAAACGATGATGGGGAACCGAGCGGGACAGCTGGAGTGCCCATGCTTGAAGTCCTAAAAAAACAGAATCTTAAAGACACCGCAGTAGTCGTCACGAGATATTTCGGTGGAATCAAGCTTGGTGCTGGAGGGCTAATCCGTGCTTACGGCAGTTCAACCTCAGAAGCGATTAAAGCAGTTGGAATTATTAAAAGACAATTAATGAAAGGGATTTCCATCATGGTCGATTATACTCTACTCGGCAAGCTTGAAAATGAATTACGGAATTCTGAACATATGTTAGAAACGATACAGTATCTGGAGAATGTAGAATTTATTGTCTATGTAGAAGATGGTCAGGAAACTGCCTTTCAAGAATGGATGACAGATTTAACGAACGGACAAGCTGTCATACAAGCAATCGGCGAAAAGTATGTGGAAATCGAGGTTGATAGTACAAAGGAATAGAAAAAACTTGGCGTTTCAATCATGACGCCAAGTTTTTTTATTGATACACTTTTGATAAAGCTGCTTCATCTGCAATTACAGTAACATTCGGATGGTCCTTCAATACGGATGCTGGAAATTGTTCGGTAATTTCTCCATGTAACAATCGGTACAATGCTTCAGCTTTATCCTCACCAGATACTAGTAATAAAATCTGTTTACTATCCATAATCGTACCTATTCCAGTCGTAATCGCTTGTGATGGTACTTCTTCCCATGAATTGAAGAAACGAGCATTAGCTTTACGAGTAGTCTCCGCTAATTCAACGATATGTGTTCGGGTAGTAAACGGTGTTCCAGGTTCATTAAATCCAATATGTCCATTATGGCCTATTCCTAGAATTTGTAAATCGATAGAATCGTGTTGTTGAATTAATTCCTCGTAAGCTACACATTCTTTTTCTAAATCCTCGGCAGAACCATTTGGAATATATGTATTCTCTATAGTAATATCAATATGCTGAAACAGTTTTTCATTCATATAATAGCGATAACTATTCGGATGATTGGCTGTTAGCCCTACATATTCATCCAAATTAAATGTGGTCACATCTTGGAAAGAAACTTGATTCTCTTTATTTCGATTAATTAGACATTGATACAGACCTTCTGGCGTAGAGCCGGTCGCAAGTCCTAATACTGGCCGGTCTAACTCTTTAATAGTTTGAATAATAAATTCACAAGCTTTCAAGCTTATACCCTGATAATCCTTGGCAGATATGATGTTCATATCACTCGTCTCCTTTGTATGCTATCGTACCACGGCAAATTGTATAGTTTATCGTAAAGTTCTCATCAACTAATAAAATATCTGCATCTTTCCCTTTATCAATACTTCCTTTCCGGTCGTATACTCCCAGTTGTTTTGCTGGATTCGTGCTCGCCATTTTAATGACATCCTCTAAACAAACATCCTGTATCTTCAACATTTGCTTAACACCATGATTCATTTTCAAAATACTACCTGCTAGTGTTCCATCCTCAAGTACAGCTCGATGCTCATCTACTAAAACGGTTTGACCACCAAGTTCATATGTACCAGCATGTAAGCATTTTGCTCGCATGGCATCCGTAATGAGCATTATCCGATCACTTCCCATATTTCGATAGATTACTTCTATCATTTCAGGAGCGACATGGATGCCATCAGCAATAAGTTCTGCTCGCAATTCTTCTAACAGAAATGTTGCTCCTACTACACCAATATCTCGATGATGTATCCCTGTCATGGCATTGCATAAATGTGTAACCTGCTTAACCCCATTGGATACCGCTTCTTTCATCCCTTTAAAATCAATTGCCGTATGCCCTGCTGATATATTGACACCCTGATTTGCTAAATGGCGGATAAACAATCCCTCTGGATCATGCTCTGGTGCCATCGTAATCGTTTTAATCATATCATTAGAGAGCTTCTGCCATTTGTCAAAAAGAGCACTATCTGGTCTACGAATATGCTCTAGTGGCTGTGCACCCTTCTTACTTTCTTCTATAAAAGGACCTTCCAGATGAATCCCAATTATCTCGGCCCCATTCTCTTTAGGTTGATAATCCGCAACCGTACGTAGTGCCTGTTCAATTTGTTCTACTGACTGGGTAATCGTCGTTGCAAGGAAACTAGTTGTCCCTTCTTTCGGTAGTGCTTCTGCAATGGTATCTAATGCTTCGTCTGTTCCATCCATTACGTCTGCTCCATTAGCACCGTGAATGTGCCCGTCAATAAAGCCTGGAACAGCATATAATCCTTCCCCATCAATCATTTTAAATCGACTTGGATACTGTTTAGGCTTTTCATTTTCCGGATAGATCTCGCTTATTTTTCCTTGTTCAATGATAAGACTTCCATTAGGAATTCTTGTGTTCTCTAAGAATACGGTTACATTTTTTATCAAAAGTGCTGTATGATCCATTTATGTCCCAACCCTTCGCTAACTACACTCCCAAATTATCATAAGGTAGTACTATTGTCCAGTTATGGAATAGCTGGTCTAAACAAGAAAAAAGCTATTCCCTCTAAAAAGGAAATAGCTCAAATGTTAATTAATTATACGTTTATTTTGATTTAATTCTCGTTGATCATTCAATTCTTTAATTAATGTTTGAATTAATTCTTCAGAGGAACGGATTTTATTTTTTTCTGTATCATCAATTACCTTTTTCATCATATTCTTAAAAAACTCACGCTCAACCATGAAATTACCGCCTTGACTATGATTTAATATAAAAACTAGTATACCATGAAATCTATGAGATATTTACTATAATTATTAAATTTTATAGTTTTTTCCATTTTTTATACCAGATTAGTAGAATGAAGTATGCCATGCTAGCTCCGATTCCGTCAATTACTACATCTCCATAAAAAGGCGTTCTATTTGGTGTTAAACCTTGATGTAATTCATCCATAATAGCATATGCAATCGTTAATCCAAATGAGACAACTAGAATTTTATGTAAATTCCAATGTACTGTCCTTCGAAATGCTATACAAAACAGAATCATCAATAGGAAAAATGCACCGAAATGTGCTCCTTTACGAAGAAAAAATTCGATAAATCCTTCTACACCAAGTGCAGCAATGCTTACCTCTGTTTGATTATACGTAAATGAAACCCAACTAAAATACGGTTCTAAAAAAGAAAAATCAATAATGCTCGCTAGTAATGGCTTCATATCCTGTTTTTCATATGGGGTCGCAGAAGAAAAGAAAATGACAGCCATCCATACGATCGGAAGAAGCCAATAAATAGGTTTACGATTCATCATTTCACCATACTTGTCCAAAATCTTATATCCTACTATATCACAAGCAATAAAAAAACCGCAGTATAATCTACGGTTTCTAATTATTATTTTTTCGCCACTTATTAAATTCTAGGAAACTCTTAAAGTCTTCTTTCGATACACCAGATTCCATCGCTTCTTTGACGATTTCTAGCCATTCTCCGTCTAAATCCTCCAATTCTATGGAGTCTTTCGTATTAATTAACTCATTTACAGATACACCTAGAACAGCACTAATTTTCTCGATAAATTGAATAGATGGATTGGATTGGAGGTTACGTTCGATTGAACTTAAGTACGACTTGGCAACATTTGCTTTTTCTGCTAGCTCAGATATAGACATTTTCTTTTCTTTGCGTAATTGTTTGATTTTTTCTCCGATCAATTCGACTCACCTCTTTCAAGCGAAATTATATCACAAACAGGTGAGCAGTTCTATATTAAGTACAAAAATACAACAAAAGAATTATGCATGGTGCTTTGCTTCCGCTAGAAATAGTCGTATTTCTTCTACGGTCATCCCCTGTTTTTTTGCCTCCTTAATTAACAAAATCCACTCATAGTCTAAACCGATCATTTTATTCAAATTCCCGTCCCCCATACTTATCTATGCAATCCAGCCATCCAGTATTGGACCTGTGACTTTGCGTCCCCATCTTTCAATGAGGTTGCCTTTGTATAGATGGAATTTATTTCTAAATCTATTATACTAAAGAACTAGTACTTTATGTATGTCTTGTTTTGTCAGAATGGAACTAGTTTTGTAGGAGGTTCAAACCAATCATATTACTTTTTTCAATATGCTATACCCTACTCATCCGTGCTCTTTTCAATCTTCTAGAAATGATATAAAGGATTAAGCCAGCTAGAAGTAAACAGGTACCAATTAATAAATAATGAAACATATTTGTTGCTGTCTTAGGAAGTGGCGATCCTGCTGTGTTATCTCCATCATTTATTTTACCCCCCACATGCTTTACATCTTTCTCTGTTGTGCTATTATCTTCACCATCAGAGTCCCCCGTACCAGGGGTACTATTAGCTGCCTCTGCTACAAACGACATGTTAAAAAGAACAGCTAACCCTTGAAACTCATTACCAAGATGTTCCGGAAAACGAACAGTGATGTCTATTTCTTCGTATGTGTTAGCAGCAAGAAATCTCTTCGGTAACGTTTCCAATTCTGCTAGTTTACCTTCATATAGTATCCCTTCCCCCCCTTCCATTTCGATTAGAAGTTCATTAAATAGTTTCGCTTCCCCTTCATTGCTAATGCTTATCTGATAGTGAAAATTATTTTTCCCATCATTCATAACTGTAAGTGTTCTTGGTGCCCAGTCTCCTGGTTTCATATTATTCACATTAAAAAGCATATCATTAGGTGAAAGCGAGATTGCTATTTCTGCTTTGTCATTAATTGTTGTATCGGAATCATCGGCCATCGTTAATAAAGGATTATGTAGCATAATAAACCCGATAACGAATGCCAAGCTAATCAACATTACCCGCTTCAATTCATCGCCCCCTTAAGGCAAAACTATCAAAATTATATTAAGATGCCGTACTATTTTCCTGTATTTGTTTAGCTAGTTTTCTATTCGTAGCCTCTAATTCTCGAACTGCTTGCCAAATAGTGAAACCGGCATAGACGATTAGGATGAATCCTGGTATTAATAGTAAAAATGCTCCATTTTGGGATTGTGCAAGGTTAACAACATATCCTAGATAAGGAATAGTGAAGCCTGTATACTGGGCAACGACATTTTCAGAAAGTACTAAGCTACTATCTGGGGAAGCATTATTATCTCCCTTCGTTCGATACATAACATGTTCTCCACTATTTACTACCTCTATGACCCTATGGGTAATTAACTTTCCATCTTCTTCCACGAATGTGATAACATCCCCCGATTGAAAACGAGTCATGTCTCCACCAGGCTCCACTGCGATAATAGAACCGGTATTGAATTCTGGCTCCATTGATCCTGATAATACCGTTTTTAATTGATAGCCTAGAATTTCTGGTTCTCCCCCTGAAGCTTTCGTTGCAACAACCGTAAACGCTAAAAAGATTAGTACAGCCATCATGGCATACGTAAGCAAATTTCCAGTCCATTTTGCGACCTTTTTTAAATTCATTTAATTTTCTCCTTCCTCAGATGAATTCACAGTGTCTTCTTCCATCGGTTCACTCTCTGATTGAACCGATTCATTTTCTTCAACTGGTTTTTCCTCTACTTCTTTTATTTCATTAGCATTATCTTTTTTCGTGCTAGACTTATTTTCATCTTCATTCTCTTCTTCTGGTTGTGTGACGGTTTGCTCTTCTACTATTTCTTCCTCTTTAGGTTCATTTTCACTCACTTCTTCCTCATTGATAGCAGCATCTTCTTCCTGTTTTTTATCTTGTGGCGGGCATTGTACCTTTACTTTATTGCTCCATATTTCCGTTCTATTCTCTTCATTTTCATGAAAGCCTGGTAGCTGATACGCCATAAATTGATACCAACCTTCTTCTGTTGCAGTATATGTAAGGCTTATTTCTTGACCAGCATTTAATGGTTGGATCAATCCATTTGCAATTTCTTTGCCCAGTTTCTCAGGGTTACCTTTTTGTTCAGAATAAAATACTTTGTATTCGGTTGGACCCGCCATGTCACCGTCTCCAATATTCTTGATCTGGACTTGGATTTCAACTGGTGGACAGCTATGTATAACATCTGTTGCATTATCCAGGAATGCTAACTCACTTCCATCCCACCAGTTACTTGCTGTAGAAATGGTAGTCGTCACCTTAGGACTTGTATAGCTAAAATGAGCCGTAGTAGTTGAGGTAACGAGCGATAATGATGCGATAGAAGCATATAGGATAGCTAATAATTGCATGAGAATGATTAATTTTTTATGTTTTTTCCGATACTTAGCTACTCGTGACTGTCTCATATTCTTCCCCCTATCTCCCCTTTATTAACTATCATCGTTATTCCAAAACTTCGATTAACCAGGATAGTTAATAAATAAGGAATGAGGCTGGGACAAAACTATTTCTAACATAGAAAAAACGGAACATGAAAGTTAGCGCATCATACCCGCCCCGGAAATATACTTGCGGTTGCTTCCAGTATATTTCCGGGGCTAATGTGGTGGTAGTTCGTTTTTTATTACCTATATTTTCGTTATGCCCCAGCCTCTTGTTTATCAAAAAATTACTTTTCTTCTCCGTCAGTTTGGAAACCTTCGAATGTCCAAGTAAGCTCTAAATCTAGATTTTGTAGTTCATTTTGTGCTACACCAGTATCATTGAAACGGAATTGAACATCAAAGTTAGCTTTATCGCCAGCTCCAATACCATATACTTCTTCTGATACATCTTCAAATACTGGATCAACAGTTATCCATTTGCCAAATACTGGCCAAACAATCCATTCCCAGTATCTATACCCTTCTTCAACCATAATGTTTTCAAGATTTACTTTTGTTGCTAAATCTTCTGGTGTTAAATCACGAAGGTCTTTTAAACTTACTTCAAACAACACTTCATAATCTGCATTCCCAGAAGTATTCTTTAAGAATTGCACATAAAGTTGTTCTGCATATGCATCTGCTAATTCATTACTAACAGCCTCACCATTTCTTGTAACCGCATAATCTGTTTTTAAGTCAACATACTTAATATCAAGCGTTCCATTGTTTTGTAATTCAAACGATCTTGGCATCCAGTCTCCAGGCTTAAGATTATTCATTTCTACTTGTACAGTTGGATCAACATCAAGTTGAATTGTACCGGAAGCAAACGTGTTCGTTTGTGTAGCAGTATCACTAAAGTATGCAAACGTACCCCCACCAATTAATGCAATACCTAAAGCAGCTGATGTAATGCCCATACCTAACTTTTTCTTCATACTCATTCTCGTTCATCTCCCTAATTTAAATTCTAATTACAGAACAATTCACCTTTAAATTTGCGCAAATTTAAAAGTGTCGGGAAAGAGTTTGGTAATCGTTCTCTTTCCATATGTATTTAACCAGTTAAACACTATCGTTCTTCAATAAGACTCATTTCGTTCCTAATAAAGAACAATCTAATTGGAGTATAGGATAATTTACTTAGAAATGAAAACCTCAAATTCCGGCAAATATTCACTATAAAGAACGTTTTTATTGGATTATCTTTATATTTCTTTAGATTACTTATATTTTTGTACTTATTAACGTATTTATATTCTTTATAAAGAACAAATTCATTTTATATACTTCTATGCATGTCTATTCTTATCATATATTTATTATGATAACGATAATATAAATAAGTTTTCTTAGAATAACATACTAACTTGAAACCCAATTGAAAAGTAAATATTGCTCCTAATTACTGCTAATCGTTCTGTTACTTTTTGGAGGAACTAAATCACTATACGATTAACACTATTCTATTAGTCAAAAATAATGAGTAATAAATCCTATTTTGCAATAGACTAAAATGACAGGATTCGATATAATATTTCCAATAGTTAACAATTAAGGAGAATGACAGTGGCGGAATCAAGGAAAGAACTTAAACAAAAGAAAAGACGAAAATGGTTATACTGGGTCGGTGGGATTTTTCTTTTCCTTCTACTAGCTGGTGGAGGATTTGCATGGTATGTATGGGATAAAATACACGATACGGTTAACACCATGCATGAACCATTGGATCGTGATAAAGACCCTAAAAGGCAAGAAGAGATTAATAGCATTTTCAACGACAAAAAATCAATCAACATTTTACTTCTAGGTGTAGATGAACGTGAAGGTGACAGAGGTCGCTCCGATACCATGATTCTCATGTCATTAAATCCGAAGACCGATTCGATGAAAATGCTCAGTATTCCAAGAGACACTTATGTCAACATTCCTGGCCGAGGAATGGATAAAATCAATCACGCCTATGCATTTGGTGGGGTTGAATTATCTGTTCAAACCGTTGAAGAAGCCTTCGATCTTCCAGTACACTTCTACGGTAAAATAAATATGGAAGGCTTTGAGCTTGGGGTAGATGCTTTAGGTGGCGTAACCATTGATAATCATATGGATTTCACACAGGATGGCTTTCACTTTGAAGAAGGTAATCTTCGTTTAAATGGAAAAGAAGCATTAGCCTACATTCGGATGAGAAAAAGTGATCCACGTGGAGATATGGGGCGTAATGAAAGACAACGTGCTGTCGTAACTGCTGCAATGAATGAGGCTGCAAGCTTTTCAAGTATTACAAAAGTCGGTGAGATTCTCGATATAGTGGGTAATAATGTCAATACTGACCTGCAAATGAAAAACATGCAAGCATTATTCACCAACTACCTCGGCACTAGAGCGAATATTGACACAATGGAGATTTCCGGTAGCGGGCAAATCATTGGAGGAATTTGGTACTTTATTGTACCGGAAGGAGAATTCAGTCGGATTTCAACTGAGATAAAAGATCATATGGAAGCGAACTAAAGAAAATAAGTCACCTGATGAATTCAGTGTGACTTTTTCTATTATTTCGATGATATAATACAAAGAGAGAGAAAAAAACACTTACACATAGTAGGGGGATTAGTTATGAAACGCTTCTTTATTACCTTTACATTACTTTTAGCTTTCCTATTAGCTGGATGTTCTGAGGATAAAGTCACACCTCATGACAGGCTGGATGACTATTTTAAGCTTTGGGAGGAACAAAACTTCACTAGTATGTACGATATGCTGACGGAAGAAGCTAAGCAAGTATATCCAACAGATCAGTACATAGACCGCTATGAGAAAATATACCAAGATTTACACATTACAGATATTCAATTACATTATGAAAAACTATCTGATGAAAAGATGAAACAAGCTTTGGAAGAAGGTACGGCAACCATTCCATTTTCGGCAAGTTTGACGTCGATGGCTGGTCCAATTGAATTTGACTATGAAGTGACGTTAAAACAAGCTGGGGAAGAGGAAGAAAAGAATTGGTTTATCGACTGGGATCCTGGCTTTATTTTCCCAGAAATTAAAGATGGTGGAGAGATTCGAATATCTACTACCGAGCCAAAACGAGGAGATATTCTGGACCGTAACAGACTGCCCTTAGCTCTAAACGGAATTGTCTATGAGGTTGGAGTTGTTCCCGGGCAATTAGGGGATAATCCTGAAGCGAGTAAAGAAAAGCTTGCTTCCCTATTAAATATTTCCGTTGCATCCATTGATAACGCGCTTAATGAGAGCTGGGTTCAACCAGATTTGTTCGTCCCAATTGGTAAAAAGGTACAAGAATCCAATCAAGCATTGCTAGACCAATTATGGCAAATAGATGGCGTGATGACACAGCAAACAACAGGGCGCATTTATCCTTTAGGCGAAGCGGCGGCACATGTTGTAGGCTATGTGAGAAAAATAACAGCAGAAGAATTAGAAGAGAAAGATCCTGAGCGATATACAGCCAATGATATGATTGGTACTACTGGTTTAGAGCGCCGTTTCGAAGGTGAACTAAAAGGCGAGAAAGGGGTTAAAATTTACGTTACGAAAGATGAAAAAGAGGTTGCTACTTTAGCCATGAAACCAGTAGAGGATGGAAAGAATATTCAAACAACCCTTGATATTACGGTCCAAGAGGAATTATTTAACTCTTTGGATAATGCACCAGGAACGGCAGCTGCTATCCACCCTAAAACCGGCGAAACATTAGCATTGGTAAGTAGCCCGTCCTTTGATCCAAATAAACTAGTCTATGGCATTTCTCAAAGCGATTGGGAAGCTCTTCAAGACAACCCAGAGCAACCTTTATTTAATCGATTTAATGCGACATATGCACCAGGCTCTGTAATAAAGCCAATCACAGCAGCAATTGGCTTACAAAATGGCACGATTAAACCTGAGGAGAAGCTAGAGATTAAGGGGCTTTCTTGGGGTAAGGGAGAATCTTGGGGCAATTATGAAGTAACTCGTGTGTCCGAGGCTAACCCAGTTGACTTAATGAAAGCCATGGCCCTTTCAGATAATATCTACTTTGCAATGAAAGGTGTGGAAATGGGTGGTGAGCAACTCGTAAAGGGACTTGAACAGTTCGGTTTCGGTGAACAGCTACCGATTAATTTCCCAATATCCACTTCAACCATTTCAACTTCTGGAACGTTAGATGATGAAGTATTAGTAGCAAACACAAGCTATGGTCAAGGTGAGATTGAAGCAAGTGTACTTCACTTAGCTACGATGTATACGACATTTTTAAATAATGGCAATATGATTAAACCAATCTTATTAATGGATGAAGAACCAAATCAAGTTTGGAAAGAAGGGCTACTAACATCAGAGCAAGCTACTATCGTGCAAGAAACTTTGCGAAATGTAGTAACAGATGGAACGGCTAGCTATGCGAAAAAGGCTTCATTCCCTATCTCTGGGAAAACTGGAACGGCAGAATTAAAATTAACCTTAGATGAGGAAAATGGCGAACAAAATGGCTGGTTTGTCGGTTATCCAACAGAGGATCAGGACATCATCATCGCAATGATGATGGAGAAGGTTCAAGATCTCGGAGCAAGCGGATTAGTTGTACAGAAGGTTACGGATGTATTGGAAGCTATTAAAGAATAAAAAAGAACGCTTCCTACGAATGAATCAGAGAATGGGACAAAAGTAAACGTAATACGAATAATACCACTAGTTCCTTAAAATATACGTAGAGGAAACCAATAAGCAAACCTGAGATCCCGGATTCACCTCGAGTCTACTAGCAGGATTTCTCGTTAGGGTTATTCATATCGCAGCCTGATAGACACTGCCATGGATTTTTCTAGGAGTCCTCGCCCCTGTACTGGAAAGTTAATACAACGATATTTCCAGGATAGGGGCTTTTCTCATTAATCGCTTTTTCCTTTAACATATACCTTTTGTCCCTTCCTCTATTTAAATTTTACACCTTTATTATTCGTTTAAACGGTCTTACTTAAGCTTCTATAATAAAGCAATTAAGTCATAAAATGCTTCTTCATTGCGTTCATCTAATGCTTTATCAATTAATCGTTTAATATTTTGTTGTACTAGCTGATCCATAATAACGTCAATATCTTCATTTAAATTTTCTGTTTGCACATAATCAATATGAGGTTTTGTGATAAAGTAAAGCTTAATTAGAAAATCTGGAATATTGATTAGTTCACTCATCGTTAAATAAAAAACTTTATCATCCTTCTTAAATGCAAAAGTCGCATCCAGATTCTCAATTTTTTTCGTTCTACGATTGATAATGAATTGTCTCGACTGTTCAGGGATAAATTGATACACTTCATTCTGTATAGAAATCGTAAAGTGCTCTTCGTCCAAATAGACATATATATTTTCTAAATCCGTTTTTATACAATAGGGCTTCAATAACTTTACACTTACCATTGACATTCCCCCAATGCTTCATTATAGAAAATCTTATTTGTTAAGTACCCGATAAATTAACTTTTAAACACCTTTTTATCCAATAAATCAAAAGGAGCATGCCTGCCTATTTGTCATAGGTAATAAGTCATGCTCCTTTTGATTCATAACAATTTCACTAATTCGCGAAACATTTTCTCATCACGCTCATCAAGCGCCTTATCGATTAAGCGTTTTAAATTAGATTTTTCTAATTCCTCTAAAATTAATCTATTTTCACTTGCTATTTCATCCATTTCCTGAAATTCTTCATAATAAGGCTTTGCAATATGGTGTAATTGGGTTAGAAAATCGGGAAGTGTTATAAGTTCTGTCATTGTCATATAAATAATCTCCTTGCCCTTTTGAAAAGCAAAACGACTTTCAACATTTTCAACTTTTCGTGTTTTGCGGTTGATGCGAATCTCTTTAGCTTCAACAGGGATAAATTGGTAGACATGTGTATTAATACTGACTGAAAAATATTGATACGCTAAAATTATACGAACAAACTCATCATCAGCCTTTATATAATAAGGCTTGAGCATCTTTACAGATATCACATTCCCACCTCCCAATATTTTTCAAATCATAATTTTCAGTTAATTTATTTTACATGATTTTACAAGAAAAAACAAGAGGATATTTATGGATTCATTAAAATTGATTCTAAATTCCCTATTATAAGCTAAAAGTCCTGCGAGTCTTTACTATATACTCACAGGACTACTCCTTATTCGTTAATTGCTCCAATAATATGCGATTTTAGCTTTTCCATTTCTAGATTAGTTAGGTCATATTGTTGTTCAAGCTTGCCGATTACTTTACCCGCTTCTTGCAGGTTGATAACACCTTTTTTCATATAAGCTTTATAACGCGTATTTAAATCGTCAATGACATCTGCATATTTCTCATCCGTCCCCGGTGTTACCGCTATCTCATACATATCTATCGTCTCTTCCCCAGGTCCCTGTGGAAAAAACTCATGTGGGTCTGTACTATCAAAAATACAACAATCTAGCTCTCGAACGAGCACCATATCAATACTATTAGGATCGAAGCTACAGTGATAAAGCTCCACATCAAAACCATGCGCTAGGCAAGCAGCCTTAATTTTCTTCATAAAGGTTGATTTACCTGTACCAGCACGGCCTTTAATATAGTACTTTTTAGATAACGGACGTAAAAGTTCTGGAACAACATTTACTACGCCATCTTTCGTATTAGTACCAAACAAGCGATGGTATACGTTGGATTCCTTTTCTTGCTTTGAAACATCCTTTAATAGAGAATCGATAAATTCTGTTGCCAGTTGATTCGCCTTTTCAAAGTCCATTTCGTTTATATAGACTTCCTCTAAATCGTCATGAATTTTCAGTCCAGCTTCAAAATCTCGGTAGGCGTTTTGGATGAAAGTATTCATTGTTTCATGCTCCGATGCGAAATCGTGGTTAGTAGCATCCATTTCTGTGAAAAGAGTAAGGTTTAATTCAATGGAGCCAGGTAAGTCTGTACTAGTTATCCTTTCATCGATGATCGCTACTTTCTTATCTCGTATGATAACTCCTTCTAAGAATTCTTTACCTATTGAGCTATAAAGTACCTCGATATGATGATCTGCTTCATATTGGTTTATGATTCCCTTTATAATAGCTGTTTTGATTGTGTAGGAGGGGTGTTTTAAAATGATATGTTGATATAAGTCAGAAGTGTTGGTTGACAAAAAGTTTACGAAGCCCTCTGCTGTGTTTCCACTAACGTAGTACCCAATTTTACTTGGCAAAATAACACATCCTTTGACTTTTGGTTTCTACTTTAATGTATGTATAGGCAGTTGTCTAGGTGAATGAAACATAACATAAGGAAACACTCCCGAAGCAATCGAGAGTGTTCTTTAAGTTCTTTAACGCTATTTATTTCTATTTAACTTCTGGTAATACACGTACTTCTGTTGTCATGTTTGATTGGCATAATGGACATTCTGGTTCTTTGTCAAAGCTAAATGATTCTCTCATCCAGCCATTACAATCCTCACTAGTACATGCCCATACATTTGTTTCAACTTCCGGGACTGGCTCTTTTGGTCCTCTTGAAAAAGACATTACAGCATCCCCTTTCAGGCGTTGTATTTCTATTATACCTCTTTTCGAAACACAAAGAAAGGGACCTTGGATTTACTTATCCACCAGTGACAAAAATTGAATAACCAACCTATTCGTAAGAAATTACGTTATACGTCTTAATCTTCTAGGACAAATTTTTCAATTGCTTTTGCTACACCATGATTTTCGTTCGTATCGGTTACGTAATTTGCTACTTTTTTAATTGCTTCTTGTGCATTTCCCATTGCTACACCGATACCTGCTTCTTGAATCATTTTAATATCGTTCAAGCTGTCCCCACATGCCATTACGTTATCCATCGTAATCCCGATTTCGTTACAAACACGATGTAGCGCTTTTGCTTTGCTAACACCTTTAGGATTAATTTCAATGTTAGTTGGTAATGAATTGGTAATCTCAAGGTCAGCAAAATAGGATAGTTCTTTCACTACTTGAGCTAATTTATCCGGGTTTTCTGAGTCTACGCCGAATTTCAACCATTGGTAGTCGTATAAATTATCTGGACGTTCTCCAATGAAAAATCCTTCTGTAGAAGTCATCCACATATGGAGACCTAGTCCTTCACCTAAATTCCATATTTTTTCTACGACTTCCGTTTCTAATAAATGTTGTTCCAGTAATTCCTTTTTCATTGTCCAAATCTCGCCACCATTACAAGTGACTAAATACGATGTCAGGCCTAGTTCCTCTGCATATGGATAGCAGGTACCAAGTGATCGTCCCGTACTTAAGACAACATGGACACCTTTTGTAAGTGCTTGTTGAATCGCCTCTTTCGTACGAATATCAACCTCATGATTCTTATTCAATAACGTACCATCCATATCTAATGCAATTAACTTAATATCAGACATCTAAAAACCCCTTTATGCTTCTTTTTTTAATGCTTGCTCGGGCTTTATTCCTCGATCGTATAGTTTTGTTGTGAAGAATGGAATTAATAACATCACAATTAATCCATAAAACAACACCTGAATATTAAAGTAATCAACAACTAAACCACCTAAGAATGGTCCAAGCATTCTACCTGCAGCCGCAACGCTATTGATAAATCCTTGATAAAATCCAGCACGACCTTGTGGTGCTAGTTCATTTGCCAAGGTTGGGATGGCAGGCCAAATTAGCATCTCCGCTATAGTCAATATTACCATAGCTACAGCGAACATAGTAAATGCTTCAGCATACATCGCGATAAGATATGATCCTAAAAAAATAACAGCCCCAACATAAATATGTTTTCTAGGTGAAGTAATTCTATCGGTAAATAGCTTTAATAATGGCTGACCTAACACGATTAGGAAACCATTAATGGCCCAAAGCGAACTGTATTGTTCTAATGGAATACCGATATCCTGTGTATAGGATGCAATGGTAGACTGCCACTGGCTATAAGCAAACCAGGTAACAAAGAATCCAACACTTAAAATAATTAATGCAGTAAAAGTGGATTTATCTTTAATCTTTCCACTTTGCTCAATTACATTAGTGTGCATATGTCGATTTCTTTCTTCATCCATTCCTTTAAATGCAAAGAAAACAATAAAGGTAAATACGATAAATAGGGCTGCATTCGCAATGAAAATATAATCAAACGAAATACTTGCTACATATCCACCAATTGTCGCTCCAAGTGCGACCCCAAGATTTTGGGCAACATAAATCGCATTAAATGCACGTCTTCCACCTTCTGGCCATACAGATCCTGCCATGGCAAACATGACTGGCCATGTAATTCCTGATCCAAGTCCAATTAAAAGAAGACAAATAGAATACGATATAATATCATGATTAAATGCTAAGAAGATTGATGAGCTCGCTGATAATAACGTACCTAGTAGAATCGTTTTATAAGCACTAAATTTATCAAATAATACTCCTCCAACTAGGTTACCGACAATGTTAGCTCCCTGATTAAACATTAAAATAAAGCCCGCAAATGCTAAGCTTCTTCCTAATTCATTATGCATGTATATAGTATTAAGTGGCCATAAAAAAGAACCACCAGTTACACTAATGGTTGTAGCTATTGCTAAAAGCCAAATGTATTTTGGCATACTTATCAACTCGCAATCTAGTTTTCTCGTCAACTACGTAATTTTAATATATTTAGTTGATGAAAGCAATGAAGATAATGTAAATAATTTTCTAGTTTAGGACTTTTTTTGATAATAAATCCATAGCTAGAATATACCAATCTTTGGCTAACGTTTTCTAAGTCCCTTGTGAGGCACATCTTTCTTTTTACATACACAGAGGGCCGGTATATTCTAGCTAATTATGTATCGCTTATTATCGGGTTCCTTCCCCCATAATCATGCTATATATGTTAAACCTTAACTGTCTTTTTATAATTTATAGTAGCCAATGTTTATTGGATACAGCGTATTGCAATTTTAACCGCCTCTGTTAAGTCTTGTTGTGACCAGCTTGGCATGTTCTTCTTTACGGCTAGCTTATGTGATGCTGGGATATGGATAAACCCTGATGGCTGCTCTAATCCTTTTTGCTTTAAATAATGAAGTCCATGATACATGACATTATTACAAAGGTAGGCACCTGCTGTATTAGAAATTTTGGCTGGATAGCCTGCTTCTTCTAGCTTGGCAACCATTTCATAGATGGGAAGTTTTGAAAAGTATCCATCTGGACCATCCGCAAAAATCTTTTCTCCACTTGGCTTATGTCCATTATTATCGACTGGACCATCATTACAGTTAATCGCAATTCGTTCTGGTGTAATACAATTTCTTCCAGCTGCAAGTCCCAAGGATACAACTGCATTCGGTTGATGCTTCTCCATTAATTCTAATAACTGGTTACCAGATTTATGAAAATCAACCGATAGCACCTCACCAATAATTTCATAATCCCCAATTACTTCACCATTTAACTGGTTTGTAATTTCCGTAGTTGGATTAATAGGAAATTCTAAAAAGGCCTCAAATCCAGTTAGTAATAATTTTTTCATGTGAACACCTCTCCAATTTTATTAAACGTATTTATCTCTACCTGCTCCAAATCCAAAAACAGTAACTAATAGTGCGACTATCATTAATGAAATGATTGGTACTGTCCAAGCATGGGTAAGATCGAATAAATATCCAATGAAGATTGGACCAACAGCAGCTAGAATATACCCTAATGCTTGTGCCATTCCAGATAAAGAGGCTGCTTGCTTTGCATCCCTTGCTCTCATTCCTAAGAAGGCTAATGCCAAAGCAAACGTACCACTCAATGCAAGTCCAATTAATGTAATACTAATTATTATTAGGATATTATGGGTACCTAATAATAATCCTGTAAAGCCTACTATAGAACAGATTCCCATAACCAACACAATTAATCGCTGTGAAGCAAATTTAGCTGCTAGCACTGGTACTAAGAAACTAGCCGGAAGACCGACAAACTGTGTATAGGATAGTAACCATCCAGCCGTCTCCATACTCATTCCATGAGAATGCAGAATTTCAGGTAGCCATGAGATAGTCACATAAAATAAAAAGGACTGTAATCCCATATATGCAGCAATTTGCCATGCTAAAGTAGACTTCCAAATATTCGTATCTGTAGTACCTGTTATAAACTTAGTTTCGACCGTAGCATGACGGCTTTTATTAGATAAATAAATCCAAATAATAATCCCTAGCACTGCAGGGATGGCCCACACACTTAGAGCAACCTTCCATCCTAAGCCGATACCATTTGCTAGCGGAACACTAACTCCTGATGCCGTTGCAGCAAATACTCCCATCGCCGTTGAATAGACACTAGTCATTAAACCTACCTTTAATGGAAATTTATCCTTCACGACTCCTGGTAATAGAACATTACAAACCGATATACCAACCCCAACTAGCAATGTTCCTAGAAATATCAAGCCGATTAATGACACGGAACGGACCGCTATTCCAGCTAATAAAAATATAAGCCCCCATAAAATGACTTTCTCATTGGTAAACCGATTACCTAGCCTTGCAGCAATTGGTGACATAAAGGCAAAAGCGATTAATGGTAAGCTTGTTAATAACCCTACACTCCAATTCGATAATCCTACATCATCGCGAATGGTACTCATAAGTGGTCCAACAGATGTGATTGCAGGCCGGAGATTAAAAGCAACAATGATGATTCCTGCTACTACTAAAAATTTGTATAACTGATTGTTGTTAGCCTCTTGATGATGCAATTCCAATTCTCATGCCCCTTCCAATATATTACTGTCACTACTATAGCATAATCCATTAAGAGAAGAAAAAGGAGGAGACTCGCCAATTTAGCTTTATGTGGAGAAGCTGTTATTATTCTTCTTACCGGGCGCGTTTTTATTTTTCCTTCACTTCTAATTTTCCTCGCGCGCGACTTTCTTTCCTTTTCGCGCGAGACTCTCCTCTTTTCGCGCGGGAATCTCTTAAAATCGCGCCACCTCCCCCATTTTTCGCGCGACCCTCTTCACTTTTCGCGCCACATTCACTATCTCGCGCGATTTTACTCCTACCTCGCGCGAATTTTACTATTTCTCGCGCGATTTTAATCTTACCTCGCGCGATTTTTCTATTTCTCGCGCGTTTTTACTCCTACCCCGCGCGATTTTTACTTTTCCTTCACTCCTAATTTTTCTCGCGCGCGATATTTTGTACGACTTCAAGACCTACCCCTCATCCAAATATAAAAGGCAGGTTCTCTGAAATTACTACTCAGAGAACCTGCCCTTACTTACGTTTTATAATGTTATCCAATTATTTTTAATGGCCTTGATAACGGCATTAGTGCGATCGGATACATGTAGCTTCTTCAAGATAGAGCTTACATGGTTATTCACTGTTCTAGTTGAAATAAATAGTTCTTTGGCAATACTACAGTTGTTTAGACCTTTACCAAGCTCCTCTAAAACCTTCCATTCTTGTTCGGTAAGAATACCAGCTGGTCTAATTGGGTCTTTTCTAGTTAGTTTTACATAATCATTTAGTAGAATTGCTGATAGTTTCGGATGGATATATTGTTGATCATTTAACATCGATTTAGTAGCAAAAATTAATTCACTTAATTCCATTCCATTATAGAAATATCCATGTAACCCACAACGGAACAGCTCCCGTAATAAGTCATTGTCTAAATCAGATGTCCAAATTGCTACTCGGATTTTCTTTTCTAGAAACCTATCAATTACCTCTTTAATATCGATAGCCGTATTTAAATCAATAATGACTAAATCACTTTTAATGGACGTCTTAATTGATTTAAATTCCGCGGATCCTATAGCCTTCCAATCATGCTCAGGAAGACTTTCTTCTAGCTTTTCCACAATAATGTCTCGAACTAAATCTTTCTCTTTAATAATTGTTACTTCACTCATAGCCACTTCTCCCATCAAAATTATTTCCCTATTACAAATGGTAGAAATTGCCAAAATATGAATTTCACATTAAAAAAGACTATTCATAATAGAATAGCCAAAATATTGATACAATCCATTTTGGCAACCAGGCGATCATAGCCATTACGACCTTAGACCCTTAGCTTTGCGTCCTACCCTTTCAGATAGTTTGCCTTTATCAGTTGGTGTTTCGATTTATTCACATAAGGTTATGTTAAACCATATCTAGTAATAAATGCAACTAAAATAGCATTATATATAGGATGTTAATATAGGAAAAAAAGATACTAGACACTTTCCACTAAATGTGTCTAGTATCTTTTGTTATAGTTTAAAATTACCTACTAAATCGTTCAGTTCTTCTGCTAGGGTGGCTAGTTTTTTGGAGCTATCAGCTACTTCCTCCATTGAGCCTCTAACCTGTTCTGCCGAAGCTGACGTCTCCTCTACCCCTGCAGCTGATTCCTCTGAAATAGCTGCAATCTCTTGGATAGATCCGTTCATTTCTTGACTGTTCGTAGCAATACTGGACAGGTTGCTCGTAATGGTTGAAATGTTCTCGACCATACTGGAAACCGCTTCGGTAATTTGACTAAATGTCTCTCCAGTAGATTCAATTTGGTCTGTACCAATTTGAACCTCTTTATACCCTTCCTGTAATGACTCCGTTACAAGCGTTGATTCCGACTGAATACTCATTACCGTGTCTGTTATATCATTTACCGATAGCGCAACCTGCTCCGCTAACTTTCTCACCTCGTCAGCAACTACTGCGAAGCCTTTCCCATGTTCCCCAGCACGTGCCGCTTCAATTGCAGCGTTTAATGCTAGTAAATTAGTTTGCTCTGCAACATCCCTAATGATCGATACTAGATTGGTGATTTTTTGTGTATGCTCATGTAGTCCTTCTACTTTTCCTACAGCACCATGAACAATTTCATCTACTTTACGCATTTGTGTGGTTGAAGATTTCATTAAATCTCTTCCCGTATTGGTTAAGTCAAGCACATTCTTGGAGTGTGTATCAATTGCTGCGCCACTTTCATCTGCCTCTTGTACTTGAGTGGCAAATGAACTCATTGCCGATGATAATTCACCTGCACTATCTGCTTGTGTTTCCGTACCGTTAGCTAATTCTTCCATTGTCATTGCTATTTGCTCGGCACCAGTTTTCACTTCGTTAGTAGACTGCGTTAGCTCGGTACTCTGGGTAGCTAAGGTTGTCGATACATATTTGATTTGATTTAATAGTGCCCGAATGCTCATACTCATCTTATTCGTCATATGAACAAGTTGTCCAATTTCATCTCGGTCATTGGATTTTAAATCTTCCTGGCTTAAATCGCCATCAGAAATGGTCTGCATTCTCTCCATAACCAGCTTTATTCGCTTCGCAATCATATTAGATGCAAATATAGCTAATGTCGTTCCGATAACGATGCTAGCGATACTTAATATGATGGTCAGAACCATCATTAATTCACCATCATTAACCATATTCTGTCCTAGTTCATTAATAATCTCTTTACGATGCTCGGTAGCTTCTTCAAATCCTTGGGTAATCTCTGTTCCTAATGGCATTACTTCCATTTGCATAATTTGTAATGCCGCTTCTTTATCACCACGATCATACGCTTGTAGTGCCTTATCCGTTAATGTTCCCCACTCATATTTCTTATTAAGTAATTCCTTCGTGCTTTCTGAATCACTCAATTCCATCAGTTCATTCTCTAACGCAATACTTGCCTCTACTTCATTTTCAAATTGCTGACGAAGACTTTCATCCTCTAGTAGGAAATATCCTCTTAATAATGCTGAGCGATTTGCCATATCATAGGATATGTCCTCATCAAGCATAAGTAGGGCTAGCTGTTTGTTTACTATTTCTTTGGATTCCTTATTGATTAGATTAATTGAATATAAGGAAAAACCCGAATAAATTACAACAAAAAATAATACGGTGGAAAATAAAAATAATATTCTATTGCGTATCGATTTAAAATTAAATAAATTCTTCATTAGTCGTTCTCCTCAATTATAATGTGTTATGGTAAATGTTCTGTGATGTCATAATTAGGCAAAATTAGCACTTCCACTCGTCTATTTATTGCTCTATTTTCCGCACTGTCATTTGGAACAAGCGGTTGATGCTCCCCGAATCCTTTTGCACTAAATTTCGCTGGATCGAGTTGTTCATTATCTAAAATTAACGTCATAAAGTTTACAGCCCGCATAACACTGAGCTCCCAATTCGAACCAAATTGCTCATTGTTCATCGGAACATCATCTGTATGCCCACTGATGACCACTTGGTGAGGAGGGTCCGTATATAACAGACGTGATATCTCATTGGCAATCGTTATCCCACCCTGATTAACCTCTGCACTACCTGGCTCGAAGGAAATATCATTCTTGATCGTGATCATTAATCCTTCACCAGATAGATTGGTACCAAGTGACTCCGTCAGACCATTTTCTTGGATATAGGCATCGATTCTCTTTTGAAGCTCTTGTAAATTTTGCAGCTCATGTTGACCATCTTTATGATTCTGATTTTGTTCTTCCACTTCTTGTTGTTCTTTCAGCTCAGGAGAAGGAACAGGATGTTCCATTATCCCTTTATCCCCGCTGGAAAACTCGCTTCTAAAGAAAGTAGACAGTTCCTCATATTTCTTCACATCTATCTCACTCATCGCAAATAAGACAATAAACAAGGCAACCAGTAATGTTAATAAATCAGAGTAAGGGAGTAACCACGATTCATCAACATGATGTTCCGCTTTTTTCCGTTTATTCTTCTTCATTTTTCGGCTCCTGATTTAATCGTTCTAATTCTTTTGTCGTTAGATAAGAACCAAGCTTATCTCTTAGAACTTTTGATGACTCCCCAACTGTAATCGATACAATACCTTCAATCATGATTTCTTTAATTTCTACTTCATGCTTTGACTTTGCCTTCAGTTTATTGGCAAATGGATGCCACATGACATATCCAGTAAAAATACCAAGTAATGTTGCGATAAACGCTGCAGAGATTGCCTTTCCTAGTGCTTCAATATCAGACATATCCGCTAGAGCTGCGATTAAACCTACCACTGCACCAAGTACCCCCAGTGTTGGCGCATAGGTACCAGCTTGAGAAAAAATAGCTGCACCTTCTTCATGGCGTTTTTCCATGGCATCAATTTTCTCCATCATGACATCTCGGATAAATTCTGGCGTCTGCCCATCGACTGCAAGCTGTAATCCTGATGCTAAAAATGGATCTTCAATTTTATCCAATTGACTTTCTAAAGATAAAATCCCTTCCTTTCTAGCTATATCAGCCATATCCGAGAATGTATCAATTAATTCTTCTGTACTTTGTTCTTCCTTTTCGGTAAATAGAATCTTGAAGAGTGCTGGTATTCTTTTCAGTGTTCTAGTTGGAAAAGCAATAATAACAGAAGCTGCTGTTCCTACAAGAATAATGAGGATGGCAGCAGGATTTATCAATGCACCAAGACCAACACCCTTCAGTACCATTCCTACCCCAACTGCAAGGATCCCTAGTATAATTCCTATTAATGATGATTTATCCATGTGTAGACCTCCATATGTGAATTAAAAAAGCTATTCTAGTAAAAAGAATAGCCAAATAGAATGTTATAGATTCTATACTTGGTAACCTGGCAATCTTAGTCTATTAGACCTTAGACCCATGGCTTTGCGTCCTTACTTTTCAGTAAGTTTGCCTTTGTCGATTTGGGTTATGTAGTTGATTTGTATCCTATTGTATATATCGTACAGGTGAGGGGAAATGTGTAGGGGGTATCCATAATTTTTTCATTAGAAAACGAACACATTCACTCGCCCTTTTTGTGCATGTGTTCGTTTATCTCATACTTTCCTGCTAAAGCAAAGGGACCTGATGAACAGCCTCCATTAATCCATATGATGATAAAGAGAATTAATTACCTTATTTACTTTAGAAGGATAGTCTACCGTTTTCACATGTAAATTGAGAGAATCAGTTAGTGGTTTTATATGTGCTGCAATCTCTCTTTTCATCAATAGTTGCTGAGGAACACCACCTAATGTTTGAAATAGATTTAATAATTCCATTTGAAAGACGTTAGCATTTAACACCCCGCTAAACAAATCTTGATGGATAATATAACCACTTTCATGCTCTACAGCTATTACCATTAGCGGGAAAAATGGTCGCTCGTCTGGTTCATTTTGTATTGGTAATTCGACGTATTGTAATGCGAATTCAATCGTTCTCGGGACAACAGGAAGATTTTTCACCCTTTTTAGATCTATTTCTGAAACTTCTAGTTTAGCTTCATGTGTCCTACTGGCTAGCATTCCCTCTATATCAGCAATGGCAGTATCCATATGTTGATTGTTAATGTCGCGTGGGACCTTCGTATACACTTTTTTCTCTTCAAATAAAAAGGGCATGTCCACGTCATGCATGAAATCATCGTAAACTTCGATAGCTGCTTGAAGTGCAACGGTTAAATATCTAGCCTCTTCATTATCGATCATCCATGGATAAAGTCCAGGTTGGTAACTCTTGAAAACTGGCCAAGCCTTTCTCCCACGGAATGGTACATCATAGGTCTTGATTAGTTCATATTCATCTTTTTGTAAATCTCCTCTATCCTCGTAGCTTAATAAAATACTTCGTTGTTTGAATAGGATATCTGGCTTTTGTTCTATTGTGTCCATTAATGCCTCAAGACCTTCCTGCCCTATATAAACGGCAAGTCCGAATGTTTCCCTACCTGCACCTAATACAGAACAAAATAATATTTCCTGTGTAACCGGATCTATTACGGCAAAAATATCATCATCAGCCATAGCATTCCATGGTTTTAAGGCATGAAACTGTTTAGCACTTAATAATAGGTTTTCCCATAGGTGGTTAACCTCATCCAACTGCGATACCATATCAGAAAGACCGTTCATTATCTCCTCATTAATTTCTAAGAGTAAATCCTTCTCGTCTGCTTCTAAATCAACCTGACCAGTTAATACCTCAAAACGACTATCCTCTTCTGGTGCAGCATTTTTGGCTGCGATTACGCTTGGATAGAACACATCCTCGCTTCGTTCTAAAATATTAGTTAGTACAATTTCATGGCGCCATTCGTCACCAAAATCGTAAACATAGGTTACTTTATCATTTACAAGCTTAAACCAACTTGATAATCTTTCCTCCTCTTCATCAAGAGTTCCCGTTGCAATAGGAGAATCATAATCTTCTTCGTCTTTAGGTTTAATAAACGTCCGCTCCACACGCTTTCCATTCTTCTGTTCTACCATAAAGTTATGTAGATGGATATCATACCAATTAAACGCTGCTTGCAATACACAATGAAACGCATAAAATGTAGCTTCACTATCCATTTGAATGACCCGCCAAACCGGGACTGGAATATCTTTTAAGGTTACTTTGAATTCGTAGATCATGAAGAATCTCCTTTTTAGCTTCATTGTAGCATAAGGGAATAAGTAATGATATCTTCATTGGATAAATGAAGATTTAATAGAAAATCTCCATAAACTTTATCCGGGGCAAAGATTGCGTATGGTATAATTAAGAAAATTGTAGGCTCTCGCTTTGTGACGTGCGGACAAGTCTGAGCTGCGGAAGATAAAGGAAAAACATAGGCTCGTGGAAGCCAATATTGACTTATTGTACAGAGGGAAATCTCGCTAGTCACAGTCGTCTGTAGTTAGACCTCTTTGATTGTAATAATTTCTTATTATAAAACTGCTTAAAGTGGGGGAAAACAATGGATAATGATTGGTTACATACTGATAATTCGTTTAAGGCAAGGATAATTGGTAAATTACTAGGAGATGCTTGCATGACAAAACAAATTGGTAGAAAACCAAGATTCCAATACACACATACTTACAAAGACTATGGTTGGAGTGTGTTCAGCTATCGGAAATTCCTTTAACCCCGCCGAAATATAGAAAGATTATAGACCACAGACTTAAAACGGCTATAGTGAGTCTTTTATCGTTCAGTCAAAAACAACCCCGATTTTAAGTTTCCTCCATTCCCAGTGGTACCAAAATGGGGCCAAAACCCTCCCATTTAACCTAATTGAAAAATACTTTACAGATGAGACATTAGCTTGGTGGTATATGGATGATGGACATCTAAAAATAAAAAATAATGTGCCAATAAAAATCATTTTATCAACTGAAAGTTTTACTGCGGAAGAAAACAACTGGCTAATTAACTTCTTAATGGATAAATATCAATTATCTTTTCGAACGGATAAGCAACATCGGATTATATTATATGATCGATTCCAAATCTTTTATTTCTTGTACATCGTTACACCTTATCTTCATCATAGTATGTGCCGGAAAATACCGAGTAGATGTAATTTAGTACACGATATAAAAAGCAGGAGAACAACAATATCTCTCCCAGAAACTATCACATTGAAATCTCCAACAAAAGATATTAATACCATACTACATCATCTTCATGAATTAATTAGCCAATACAAACATGAACTATTTTATAAAAAGTGGGTTCCTACCATAGTAATACACGAATCTCTAACACTAAAACCCTATCAAATATCCTTATCAAATACACGAATTAAGAATCTCAAGTATCTTCAAGAATTAACTGGATTAACGTTTAATCAGCTTGCCTATTTAAGTTATATGGTAATGAATGAAAATTCGCATAAATCCACCCATCTTTCATGAAGTAACACCATTAGTAGTGACCTTAGGTTTAGGCGGTTCTTCTTTTGAGAAGGGTGTTTCTCTTTCTGATTTGAATGTTTCTCGCACCTACTAGAAAGAAGGAATATTATTTACAAAACCAAATACTGGTTAAAGTTCTTTTCTAATTCACTTTTCCATTTCTTAAAGCTAGGTATTAATGTAAACTGTAAAATTTCTTGTACTTTCCCATAGCTATAAGATTCATAAGCACTAACTACAAGTTCAATGGTAACTTTAACTTTTTCAGCCAATTTAATATTCTCATCCGATAATACACCTTCAGGAAGCCCTTTTAGAGATTTCTCTATCATAGAGTATGCGCGTACAGCTTCTTCAAAAAGAAGAATGGAATCTTCATATTTACCTTCATTAATTTGTATCTGAATATGCTTTAACCCTTCCATTAATGTATCTTGAAGTTCTAAGGATTGTTTCATTACGTCTATATGTTTATCCATTTCTTATACCTCGCTAGTTAGTTTGGGTTCGTAAAGTATGCATTCGCGCTTCTATTAGCGAATGTCTTCGTTTTTCTTATGCTGGGATGAAAATTTTATATACTTTCTCATCTGCTTATAAAGAAAAAGACTCTAGAAAACCTAGAGTCTTTCCATATCGTTTTACAATTAACGAAGAAGTTGTAGAACTCCTTGTGGTTGTTGATTTGCTTGAGCTAACATTGCTTGTGCCGCTTGTTGAAGGATGTTGTTCTTTGTGAAATCCATCATTTCTTTCGCCATCGTGCGAACATTTACTTTCATAAATGACCAGACTATATCTTCACCCTCTAGTTATCTAGTAGGGGCCGGGCACTTCGGATTCAGATAAATATGCGGCTTTATCTGTCTCCTACGAATTTCATCACCATGAGCAAAGCTTTTAGGTGGTCTATTCTAGTCGTTGAACCTTCGCCAGGCTTTCACCACAGGCGCTTGGCTGCTGATTGCCCAATCTCGTCTTTTCTCAAAGCCTTCACGTTTGCCGTTTCCAGCTGCGTTGTGGCAAGACAAGCTATAAGGGGTTCCCAGCAATTCACCCGGTCGTAATCGCTAACCGTTACCAGTTAGGACGACTGTGACTGTGACTGCTTATGCAGCAGCTAAGTCATAATCAACGTCACGGATACGTGATTCAGCAGCAGTTAAGTTTTCTGCAGAAGTTCCTAGGTTGTTGATAGTGTGTTCTAAACGGTTTTGGTACGCACCTAGTTTTGAACGCTCAGCAGAAACTGTGTCGATAGCGCTTTGGATTGTAGTTATTGCACTATTAGCTGAATCTTTATCAGAGATGTTAATCCCCATAACACCGTCAGCTAATTTTTCCTCTGCTTTTCTTGCAACAGTCGTAGTAAACTCACCAGCTTCGTCAACTACATAATAACCTGCTTCAACTGCTGGTGACGCTTCTACTGGAGGGGTAGCATCTGGGTCTGCTTCAACTGCCGGTGACGCATCTTGCCATTTAGCAGTCACTTCATTGCCCTCTGCATCTGTATAAGTTAACGTTTCACCATTATTACTAACTGTTCCACCTTCAACTTTAAGTGCATTTGCACCCATGTCGCTAATTGACAGATTAATATTTTGATCCTCATTAGCTCCAATATGGAATGTTAGATCAGTTGCTTCACCATTGATTAGTTTTTTTGTATTAAATTCTGTATCAGTAGAAATACGAGTAATTTCTTGAGCTAATTGATCGACTTCTTTCTGAAGTTCTGCACGGTCATTATCATTGTTAGAATCAGAAGCACTTTGTACTGCTAATTCACGCATACGCTGTAAAATTGCATGTGTTTCGTTCAAAGCACCTTCAGCTGTTTGGATTAGAGAAATACCATCTTGAGCATTTTTAGTAGCCATTTCTAAACCGCGAATTTGCCCACGCATTTTTTCAGAGATTGCTAAACCAGCAGCGTCATCTCCAGCTTTGTTGATACGAAGACCAGAAGAAAGTTTTTCTAAAGAATTTTGAGTTGCATTAGTGTTAGCACCTAATTGACGGTGTGCGTTTAATGCAGAAATATTGTGATTGATAATCATGTTTACATACCTCCATGTATATTGTTTTTATTTTGCGAGTCACATCCATATGTCTCGCATCTATAACAACTCTATTCGAGTTATTAACTAAGTAAAGTAAAATGTTTGGCCAAAACATTTACCACATCATCATGATGTTGTACCTATTATATCGGCATGAAAAATAGATGTTTAATCTTTTTTATAAAAAAATTATTCTTTTTTGTAGAAATTTCTTTTCCCACTATTCCAAACAACAAAAAAGCCCATGGTACTAAACCATAGACTCCCCACAACCTCGATTAGAAACCAGCTTTTTTCGCTTCTCCACCATTATCTTCTCTAGTATTTGGTGTAACAATTCGCGGTCTTCCTCATACGAACTTGTAAATACTGCGCTATATCCAAATCGTTCACTTTCCTGGTACACTTCCTTCCGAACAATTCTCCCTTTCAAAATAAACACCGTTTCCTTTAGGGAAAAACGAATCTTTATGGTCATGTCATCGATTATCGGGTATTCAACACCACACACAAACGTTACACCGTCAAGACTGACATTTTTTAAGACTCCCTGTATGAAATTCGGATTCAATATCTCATTATCTACATCGAGAAATTCAACAAAACAGGTGATCCCCTCTACACTTACATGGTCATTTCCGCTTAGCGTTACACTAGTAAAAATAGGATGCTCCGTCACGTCGTCCCCATCTAAAGTAGTGTCATCTTTATGCTGTTGCTTTTTCATTACCTGTTTAATAAGAAAGAATAATAGCAATATGAATAGAAAAGCAACAACTAGAATAGAAATCCAAACTTTATCATCCATTTCAAACACCTCCTTATTTAATAAGTAGGTTTTCGAAAATACCTAGGTCCACTACCACATTAGAGAAACGCTCATTTGGTTGTCCTTTAACGGATGTGTTCGTTTTCTAAGTTAGCGGGAAAGCAGTTTATTTTTCCCATCTGCTAATAAAAAGGAGAACCAAAGAAAAGGTCCTCCCATCATACTCTAGTCCCAGTTTCCTTCGGTAGCTAGGCTGCCATAACAATAGTGCTTTAGGCCCTCGGCTTTGCGTCCTTCCCTTTCGGATAAGTTTGCCTTTTTCGTAAAACCTCTATAGTTGGCTCTATTATACTAGAAGACTTTCCAAAATTCGACATTTTTCAATTGAATAGTACAATACACCTATCTCATTACAAACAATTAATCCAAAAGACTTATCAAAACTAAATAAAAAAAGCGTGCCGAAGCACACTTTTCTCAATCCCTATCTTATACTAAAAACTTCCGATCCTTCCGATTGGTAAATCGCATAAAGATCAACAAGGATAACAGCACTAAAATCATTAATAATAAAGAAAGTGCTGCACCAAGCTGCCAGTTCATTTCCACTAAGAATGCATCACGAATAACATTTCCAACCATTAATAGCTTGCCACCAGTAAATAAGTCGGTAACAACGAACACACTAATTGCTGGTACAAATGTGATAATAAATCCAGCCAAAATACCTGGGAATGTTAATGGTAGTGTAACATTTAAGAATGTTTTTACCGGTCCTGCCCCTAAATCCTCCGATGCCTCCAAGTATGTTTTATCTAACTGCTCGATGGAGGAGTATATCGGTAAGATCATAAATGGAAGGAATCCGTAAACTAATCCAAGAATGACGCCACCTGGTGAATACATTAGTGCAAGCGGCTCCTTAATAAAGCCTAAATCCATTAACACATTATTAATGACACCTTGATTGTTCATTAAAATAATCCATGCATACAAACGAATCAATAAATTGGTCCAAAACGGTACCATGACAAGCAGCAGCAATAGATTTTTCCACTTACCAGCATTAGCAATAAAATAGGCAAATGGGTAAGCAATGAATAAACAAACGATCGTTGCTATCAGTGCCCACCATACCGACTGCCAAATTACTTTTGCATAAAGTGAGCTAAAAGCAGAAGAATAGGCTTTGAAGCTAAATTCATAAATAATTGCACCAAAATCACCATTTGTCGTGAAGCTGATCACCGCAATAAAAATGACTGGGATAACTAAAAATAAGGTTAGCCAAAATAAGCTAGGGGATAACAATAAATAAGCCTTTTTAAAATTTCTAATCATTTCTCATATCCCCTTTCTTTCGCATATTTAGGCCAACAATGGTGACCACGATGAACATGATTACGATAATAATCGTAGAAAGTACGTTTACTTCAGGTGATACACCTAATCGAACCATCGAATAGACGAGTACTGGTAATGTATTATCGCCTGGTCCTAGTGTAAAGAACGAAATAACAAATTCATCCAACGAAATCGTAAAAGCAAGCAAACCTCCAGCTAAGATACCCGGAAAGATTAATGGAAAAGTAACCTTCCAAAAGGTTTGCCACTCATTAGCCCCTAGGTCTTTTGCCGCTTCCTCCAATGAACTATCAAAGGAAGAAAGTCTTGCTAGTACAACAAGCATGACATACGAAATCGTGATGGCGACATGTCCTGGTATCGCTGTATTTAAGCCTAACGAGACTTTGAGAATCCCATAAATGGCAAGTAAAGCAACCGCAACGACAATATCCGGAATGACGACTGGAATATAAAATAGAAACTCAACAGCCTTTTTCCCAATAAATGTATAACGATAGAGCGCTAATGCGGCTAGCGTCCCTAAAATGGTTGCGATGACAGTTGAAATTACTGCTAGATATAGACTATTCATTGTTGCATTAATCAACTGGTGATTTTGAAAGATAGAGCTATACCAATCTAACGTAAATCCTGTCCAAACTGTTCCTAATTTAGAATCATTAAATGAATAGATGATAACGAACATAATGGGAATATAAAAGAATAAAAAGACGAGTAGGGAAAACGAAAATAATAGTTTCTTCGTTCTAGGTCTCACATTTTCCACCTACCTTCCAAAGAGATAAAACACGATAAATGTGTATGTTTCTGGCGCCTAAAAACTAGACATAGGATAAGAGGTTGTCTATAAGGGGATAGTCCCTCATCATGTTATGAGGGACCCTCAAGCCTTTTGACAGCCTCTTTATTTACTTCATTATTCAACCTTTGCTTCTTGGAATAATCGGTTCATATATTGCGTCCGTTCTGAATCTAGTGGTAAATTCCACTCCGTACGCTCAATTACTTCATCAGGGAAGTTTAAGCCAGGGCTATTTTTAATTTCATCTGGTAATATCTCAACAGCCGCTTCATTTGGATTTCCATAAGGAATAAATTCAGATAGTTTAACACTTACCTCTGGACGAAGTAGGTAGTCAATAAATACCTCAGCCGTATATTTGTTTTTCGATGTTTTTGGAATTACCATTGCATCTAACCAAACAACGCCGCCTTCTTCCGGAAGAACAAAGTCAATGTCTTCATTTTTCAACCATGCTGTAGCAGCTGATCCGGAATAACCATGACCAATCCATGCTTCTTCTCTAACAAATCGGCTGGATGGTGCAGCATCAAATGCTAATACATTCGGCATAATTTCTTTTACTCTTTCGAAGCCTTCCTCTAATTGTGCTTCTGTTGGATCATTCATGTCATTACCCAATAATTGTTGTGCCATGTTAGAAACTTCTTTGGATTCTTCTAGTAGTACTAATTTCCCTGCATATTCTGGGTTCCATAAATCCTCCCAGCTAGTAGGGGCTTCTTTAATATATTTCTTGTTATATATAATTCCGTCGTATCCATACATAAATGGAACGGAGTATTTATTCTCAGCATCAAACGGCATGTTTCGCCATGCATTTGCGATATTCTCATAATTTGGTATGTTATCGAAATTTATTTCTAGCAATAAGTCATTATCTACCATTTGATTCACATAATAATCGGAAGGAAATACTAGGTCATAAGCAACCGTACCGCTTTGTACTTTTGTCAGCATTTCATGGTTTGAATTGTAGGTAGAATATACAACATCTACACCATATTCTTCTTCAAAACCATCAATTACTTCTTGTGGAATGTATTCACTCCAGTTAAATACGATCAGTTCATCACTTAATTCCTGCTCTCCACCAGCATTATCCGAATCACCATTAGATCCACAAGCTGCTAGAAATAATACAATCAACAAACTAAATAGTGCAAATACAAAAGACTTTTTCAATCTTTCCCATCTCCAATCTCTTCATTTTAATTTATGTTATTTTTTTAGAACAACCGAATTATTAGGGCTCCAGCTGACATAGATATTATTAGTATTAGTTAATTCAGCCATATTATCATGGGATTCATTAACCGTCAGATCCTCACCGTTTGGCATGGTTACTACGATTTTCGTCACAGAGCCAACATAGATTTTTTCCTTGAACGTACCTTTTACATTATTCAATCCTTCAATCGGTGTACTGCTAATCTTTAACTTCTCAGGACGTACCGAAATAATAACTTCCTCATCCTTCGTCACATGAGCGGTATTCGGAATTGCAATCGGTTGATTGGCGTATTCCATCTCCGCCATGTCACCATTAATTCCACGAACAGTACCTTCGATAATATTAGTTTGACCAATAAAATCGGCCACAAAACGTGTTTGTGGTCTTTCGTATATTTCATATGGCAGACCAATCTGCTCGATTTTCCCTTTATTCATAACCACGATTCGGTCAGACATGGTTAATGCTTCCTCTTGATCGTGGGTTACATAAATAAACGTAATGTTTAATGTTTGTTGGAGATGCTTTAATTCTAGCTGCATTTGTTTTCGTAGCTTTAAATCTAGCGCTCCAAGCGGTTCATCTAATAAAAGTACCTTTGGATTGTTCACAATTGCCCGTGCAATCGCAATCCGCTGTTGTTGTCCACCACTTAATTGCTTCGGCTTACGATTTCCATATTCCTCCAGTTGGACAAGCTTAAGCGCTTTAGTGACACGCTCTTTAATCTCTTCCTTACCAACCTTTTTCATCTTCAAACCAAATGCTACATTATCAAACACACTCATATGCGGGAAAAGCGAATAGCTTTGGAACACGGTATTAACTTCCCGTTTATAGGGCTCCATTTCATCTACTTGCTTACCATTTAATAGAATCTTACCTGTAGTTGGCTTTTCAAAGCCAGCAATCATTCGAAGTGTAGTCGTCTTACCACATCCAGATGGCCCTAGCAATGTTAGAAATTCCCCAGCTCTAATGTCTAGATTTAGATTATCTACTACATTGGTATCATCAAATTCTTTCGTTACATTTTCCAATTGCACCATTTGAACACCCAACATGCATCCCTCCTTTTTCTATCTGAGGGGGGACAGTCCCCCATAATGCCACGAGACTCTGCCATACTATTTACCTTTTCCCTCTAGCTTATAAGTATACGAAACACTACGATTCTTCACTTTTAAGCATGGTATTTGGGGGAAGACTGACAATCAGTCATAATTTTTGGCATTAAAAATACACCCTTCTCTACCAGGTAAAGGTGTCTACAATTAGACTTTTTCCTTCCCCGTTGGGTGCGTACTGTTTCGGTAAACCTATATAAAATTACTTAATTAATCGACAACATTTCTTCCTAAAAAGTAAGCGTTCTGTCCTTCCCCACTAATGTATGTAACATAGGTAGTGCATATCACTTTTTACAAAAATCTTTCAAAAGTCGATTTATGCTAAAAAAAATATAGCAGTTTTTACTAGGTAATTCAATAGTTTTGCTGTAATTAATTATATTTTTCTTTTTTGGGATTGGGTTGGGATTGGAATGAGGGGGAGGGGATTTGGGTGTGTGGGGAGGGGCCTTTTTGGGGAGTGGATGGGATTAGGGGGCGGGGAGCAGGGGGCTTTTGGGATGGAGATGGGACCTGGGCGTGGGGGGATGCGACTGTTTGGGTTGGAGATGAGCTCGATTTGTGGGGAGATGCGACCGTTTGGAAGTTAGATAGGCCCAATCCGTGTGATGATGCGACCGTTTGGGATGGAGATAGGCCCGACCCGTGGGGAGATGCGACCGTTTGGGATGGAGATAGGCCCGACTAGCGGAATGATGCGACCGTTCGGGAAGGAGATAGGACCAACCCACGGAAAGATGCGACCGTTTGGGAAATAGATATGCCCGGGATGCGGGGGATACAACCAATGGGAAGATTTTATCCATAATAAAGAGGGATTTGCCCGAACTCTGGGTAGCTCCTCCTTCCAATGTGAATGGGAATCAAAAACACGGCAATTCTGAAAGAGGTGTTGAGCTACCACCAAGAAGAAAAATATATAACAGGGGGCACTAGGAGTAGAACTAGCGACAACACTCCCACTTTGTTTGCCCCCAGACAATTACTAAAATAGTCCATTTCTAGAACAACTCCATTTGTTGATTACCTCCTAAATAAGAGTCATCCCCTCCTATTACATATCCTAATGTACGATAGGTCTTCTTTCTTTTCTCATACATTTTCATTAGCATATCACTATATTGGTCGACATAGTCATATACTTTCACTTCATTCTTATTATCATTTAATCGATGAAGTCGACCTATATATTGGTGAAGAGTTCCTTTCCATGAGACAGGGAATGTAAGAAACATTGTATTTAATCGACTAAAATCAAATCCTTCTCCAATATATTTTCCTGTTGCGATAATTAATAATTCTTGATTCTCCGGAATTTCCTCTAGCTGTTTAAGCGCTGATTCTTCTTCCTGTTTGGACATATTTCCCATCAAAATAACTATGTTTTTGGCAAACCCATTAAACATTTGATGCAATACCAAAACATGTTCTCTTCTTTCTGTTAAGATAATCGGTGTAGATCCTTTCCCTAACTCTTGAAGAACATCATTGAATATCATCTTATTTCTCTCTTTATTCAAAATAAGATCTCTATATAGATTCTGAATATTATTTTCCAATTCCTTTTCATTCATTTTATAATTGGTATAACGTGGTATTAATATATGCTTAAAAGGAAGGACTTTTGTTTGTTCTTTAGCACTAACCTTATATCTTATTGGCCCACATTGCATTGACATAAGTGGATGTAGTCCATCTTTTCTAGTCGGTGTAGCCGTCAAACCATAAACATAAGTAGCATTTGCTTCCTTCAAGACACGCTCAAAGTTAAAGGCAGAGATATGATGACATTCATCCACTATAATATGACCATAATCTTTCACTATATCCTTTACCGTTCCATTACGAATAAGACTTTGGATAGTAGCAATATCAATTATTCCGCTAGGTTTATTTTTCCCACCACCAATTTGTCCTATAGATGAATTATCAAGATTAAGAAAAACCGAAAGCCGTTCTTTCCATTGTTCCATTAATTGCTTACGATGTACAATTACTAATGTATTAACTTTTCTTTTAGCAATTATTGAAGCGGCAACTACTGTCTTGCCAAAACCTGTAGTTGCAGATAGTATTCCGTTATTATGTTTTATTAGACTATTCGCTGCTTCTTCTTGTTTATTCATAAGTTTGCCTTTAAAATCTATTTCTATTTTTTCTCCATTATTCGATTGATCCTTCAATTCAATTGAAATTGAATACTCTTCAAAAATACTTTTTACCCCTTCCAGACAACCTCTTGGTAGGATTATGAAATCACCTTTATCTTCATACCCATTGATAAATTTCGGTATTTTACTAGTTGGAAGCCTCTGTGCTTGGGCTTTGTAATATGCTGGATTACGAAAGGAAGCTAACGTTAATAGAGTATTCATTATATCTGTAGGTAATACGACTTTAGGAATATAAATTCCATTTCGAATGATGATTGTAATTTTAGACGGTGGGGATTTTATTTCTTTGTTGTTTACTAATTTAGTAGCTTGTTCTGACATGTGCACTCCACCAATCAATAATTCAACTTCTTTTTTAGTTACTTTTATCACGTTCGATAAAAAATCCCACTGATCAGCATATGCTAGAAAATTGTCATCTACAAATATACTATTTCCTTCTTTCCTTGACTTCCCTTGCAAAGGAAGAGCAATCAAATTCCCTATACCTCCAGCATTTAGTTCATCTTGGCTCGGGAACATTCGATCATAGGAACTAATTGTTTCATAATGGTTTTCTTTTTCCATAGACAATAGAGTCTTCCCTAGTTTTCTGGCTAGTTTTGCAGAAATAGGTTCTTGAAAAAAAATCCATATATGACATCCATTCCCTGATCTTGATATTTCAACATATGCCGGAACATTTAACTTTTTACATGCTTTTAAAAAAACCTTTGCATCCTTCTTCCAAGTACCTTTATCAAAGTCAATCGCT